>NZ_QRVX01000111.1:0-1880 GCF_003458885.1 Coprococcus sp. AF21-14LB
GGGGCTGTCGGTTAATACCGATTTTTAGCTTCTAAATCTTAAAATAAGAATCTCCTGTAGAAATCAGTGTTTTTATACCTGATTTTCTACAGGAGATTCTTATTTTTTTCTTTTATGCATGTATTTTAGGGCGCAAAATCCCCTCAACTGCATTTTTGAAAACACTCTTTTCTAAGCAGCCTTTTCTTCGCGTTTTCCCTCAAATTTCTTGATCTTATCATGAAGAAAACGATGGTATTTATTTATATTTCTTCCAATCGCATACAGCATGAATTCTTTATATACTTTTTCTGCTGTCCGGTAATTGAAACGGCGAAAACCGTCATTTTCTTTGATATCCCCAAAATGTCCTTCTGTCTGAATGGAACGGATCTGTCGGTTCAAAATCCCTTTCTCACTTTGGATGTTTGCATGGGATTCTTCTTTCAAAGATTCCCATTGTTCATTGATTTTCATGACTTTATTTTTCTCTACATCTTTTTCAGCATCATATTTATAGAGACATTTTGCTTTATGTTCACAACCACTACAATCGGAACATCCATACACCTCAAACGTTTGAGTGTATCCAGCCTGTTCTTTTGTCTCCGTTCTAAGATGATGAAGTTCCCTTCCATCATGACAGACATAATAAAGTTCATTCTCAAACATCTGTGTTTTCATGTTGTAATACTTCCCAATATCTTCCAGATAAGCACGTGTTTTTCGCTTTTCATGATCCTGTAGTTTGATGTAACTGGAAATGTTCTGCTCTTTTAAATACAGAAGATTCTTTTCACTACAATAGCCGCTGTCTGCCGTAACTTCTTTCAAGACAGCTCCAAATGCTTTTTTATGTTTTTCCAAAACCGGAATTAACGTATTATAGTCTGTCCGGTCATTACTTACATATGCCTGAACAATGAAATAATTCTCTACGGCTATCTGAATGTTATATGCTGCTTTTAATTGTCCATTTAGCATATGGTCTTCTTTCATTCTCATAAATGTAGCTTCTAAATCTGTTTTGGAATAACTGTTCCGATCTTTTCCCATGATTTCGAAGCATTCCTTATAGCCCATGAGACGTTCACCACAGGTTTCCAGCTCCTCATATAGTTGTTGGATTTCTGGTTTTCTTTTCCCTTTTCCATAAACAAATGGGATATGTTCCTGCTCTGCAATCTGAAGCAGATTTTTCTGGAGTTTCAGAATCTCCAACGGAGAACAATTGTCAATTTCGATGATTGTATTATTGGACAACTTTTTATGCTTTGTCAGTTTTCGTTTTCGGTTCTTTTCAATGACATCCCTTACTTTCTCCATTCCTTCGATCACAAACATATGAGCATGGGGAATGTCATATTTGATGCCATACTCATTTTCATCAATCAGAACATTATATTTCTGATACAGCGAATCAATGGTATCTAACAATCCTGCAAGATGGTAGTTCAGTGTCCCTCTCCAGACAAACGTATATCGGTTTGCATTGGCTTCTATTTTGGTTCCATCAATAAAAAGCGATTTTAATGTAATGAGTCCTTCTTTTTGCAGACGGTGAAGAAACTGATAGTTCAGTTCATCCAATACATCCGCTGTTAGTTTTTTATTTTTAAACTCATAGAACGCATCTCTTTTTGGTTTCTGTCCTTTGGTAAGCCAGATAAACGCAAGGTCTCTTTCACATAACTCCACAATACGGTCAACAGCTCTAACCCCTCGCATGTTTGCGTAAGTAACGACAGCATACATCATAATTGGGTTAAACCCGGTTCTTCCCTTATCTGAACAATTGGCTAACAAGCCAGAAAAATCTAAATCCTCCATTACTTTTTTCAGGGTATAGACTGGATCGTCGTCAGGTAAACACAATTCGAAGAAACTGAAGTTAATTTTTT
>NZ_QRVX01000112.1:0-1820 GCF_003458885.1 Coprococcus sp. AF21-14LB
TTGGTGCGCCTTGCGGCGCACGTCGCTAATGGGTGAAAGTCCCTAATCCGCCCTAGTAGTGGGAAGGATACAGCCAATGACAAGGGTGTCCACCGTGAGGTGGAATCTGAAGGAAGTCAGATGGCAAATCTCTGGTCTGACGAACAGAAACCACATGAGGCTATGGTTAAGGATAAGGCTGCCAAACAAGTCAAAGTCCAATAGCTACTCGGAATTAATTATAGTAGATGTGGCAGATATATGGAGAGAAAGTGACGTGTGGTACCAGGGGAGGTCTCGTCAGCAAGCGGAAACAGAGTATGAAACTTGTAGTAACAACGAATGGCGAGAAGTCAGCAGAAGTCATAGTACCAAGACGGTTGCAAACGTCAAGGGAAGGACGGAACTTTAGGAGATACAAGCTAATGAACGTAACTGAAAGTAGATTTAAGAACAGACAACTTCATATGGAAGACTATCTGCAAATGGTATCTGCGGAACAGAAAGAGTATGCAGAAGTGTTCGACTACTCTAAGATTGCTGAAAAGAGCAGTATCATCACAGACTATTGGACGAACAATCTTTTGGATTTGATTTTGCGAAAGGACAATCTTAACAAAGCCTATAAGCAAGTTAAGAAAAATAAGGGAAAAGGTGGAATCGATGGTATGCAGGTGGATGAACTTCTGCCCTTCCTTAGAGAAAACCAAGAAACCTTAATCCAAGAGATAAGGGGAGGAAAATATAAACCCAACCCAGTTCGAAGGGTAGAAATACCCAAAGAAACAAAAGGCGAGTTTCGAAAGCTGGGAGTCCCAACAGTTGTCGATAGAGTAATTCAACAGGCAATCGCACAGGAACTCTCGCCAATCTTTGAGGAGCAATTCTCAGAGAACAGTTTTGGTTTTAGACCGAAAAGAGGAGCACACGATGCTCTTAGACAATGCCAAAAGAACGTAAATGACGGCTATGTATATGTGGTGGATATGGACTTGGAAAAGTTCTTTGATACCGTATGCCAGAGTAAGTTAATTGAGGTATTGTCACGAAGTATCAAAGACGGCAGAGTGATTTCATTGATACACAAATACCTGAATGCAGGAGTTGTGGCAAACGGAAAGTTTGAACGTACAGAAGTCGGAATGCCACAAGGGGGACCATTGAGTCCGTTGCTCAGTAATGTAATGCTAAACGAGATGGATAAGGAACTGGAACGCAGAGGGCACAGATTTGTCCGCTATGCAGATGACTGTATGATTTTCTGTAAGAGCAGAAAGAGTGCAGAAAGAACCTTGAAGAACATCATTCCATTCATTGAAGGAAAACTTTTCCTAAAGGTGAATCGGAAGAAAACAGAAGTGGCTCACATCAGCAAAGTTAAGTATCTTGGTTATACCTTTTATAGATACAAAGGCAGATGCAGATTCAGAGTACATCAAAAGTCAGTAGTTAAGATGAGAAATAAAATCAGAGAGCTTACAGATAGGAACAAAGGCATTAGCAATGCAGAACGAGAAAGGAAATACCAAGAGTATGTGCGAGGATGGGTGGAATACTTTAGACTTGCAGATATGAAAGGACTTCTCAAAACAACGGACGAATGGGCAAGGCGCAGAATCCGGGCGGTCTATTGGAAGCAATGGAAGAAGATAAAGACAAAGTATCGAATGCTGAAAGCGTTAGGAATGGAACATTGGAAAGCAAAAGAACTCGCTTGTAGCAGAAAAGGTTACTGGAGAATGGCGAAAGTCTTGAACCAAATCTTTTCAAAGAAAGTAATAGCCAAGCTAGGTTATACATCCATGCTTGACTATTATCTAGTAGTTTGTGAAAACTAAGGA
>NZ_QRVX01000113.1:0-1729 GCF_003458885.1 Coprococcus sp. AF21-14LB
TGAGACTGCAAAACTTGCAGATGTAATTCTTCCTGGACGTTCCTATGCTGAGAAAGAAGGAACATTTACGAATACAGAGCGACGTGTACAGCGCGTCAGAAAAGCTGTTGAGATTGCCGGTGATACAAAACCGGATACATGGATCTTTACAGAAATTATGAGACGAATGGGTTATCCACAGCCACATCTGACACCGGCAGAGATTATGGATGAGATTTCTTCTGTGACACCGTCATTTGGCGGAATCAGTCATGCAAGACTGGACAGCGAAGAAGTAGCAGGACAGGGATTACAGTGGCCATGTCCATCGAAAGAACATCCTGGAACACCGATCATGCATGTCGGTAAGTTTGCGCGGGGACTTGGCTATTTCCGTCCGGCAGCATATACGCCTTCCATGGAACTTCCGGATGAAGAATATCCTCTGGTTATGATGACAGGACGTATCTTATATCATTATAATGCATGTGCAATGACGGATAAGACAGCAGGAATCAATGAAATTGCAGGTGAATCATTCATCGAGATTAATACAGAGGATGCTGAAAAACTTGGTATTGAGAATGGGGAAATGGTTCAGATTTCTTCTCGCCGCGGAACAATTCAGGCGAAAGCAGATGTATCAGATAAGACGAATCCGGGTGAATGCTGGATGCCGTTCCATTATATTGAGGGCGGTGCAAACTGGTTGACAAGTGATGCGCTTGATTCTATTTCAAGTACGCCGGAATATAAAGTTTGTACAGTAAAAGTGGAGAAGATTACAGAATAAGCAGTAGATTTTTGCAAATAGCAGAGATTTCGTATGAAAAAATGCAGATGCGGCCGCAGTGGCTGTGTCTGCATTTTAGTAATGAAGAGAGAATATGGGATGGAGAAAAATTTAAAAAGGGAAAAAGAACATACAACAGAATATGTGCTGCAAAAGGCAGTATGCTTCCGGGCAGGAGAATTTTCTAAGGAAGAAAAATACATTGTTCCGGAAGAAAAATATGATCTATATCTGAATGGAGAAATGATACATACATTTTTCTGCTCACCATGGTATCTGGAAGATCTTGCGTATGGATTTTTGTATTTAGAAGGTTATATTCTGAAATCAGAACAAATAAAGGAAATCTGTGTTAAGCAGCAGGAACACAGAATCGAAGTTGTAGCAGATAAAGAGTGTGATATGCACAGGCAGGATGTGGAAGAAA
Organism: Coprococcus sp. AF21-14LB; assembly: GCF_003458885.1. NCBI lineage: Bacteria > Bacillati > Bacillota > Clostridia > Lachnospirales > Lachnospiraceae > Coprococcus > Coprococcus sp. AF21-14LB. The sequence goes on from NZ_QRVX01000113.1 coordinate 1,200, forward strand.
CGAGGAAAAAAGCGGAAGAAAGGAAAATTTCTCCGAAAGAGATCATGTCGCTTGCAGCTGCGCTTGATGAGCGTTCACATCGATTTCGTCTTACCGGCGGAGTTCACAGCGCGGCACTTGCGAAAGATGGGGAAATCCTTTTGATGCGTGAGGATGTCGGCCGTCACAACGCGGTGGAGAAGCTGCTTGGCGCATGTGTCAGGGAACAGATTGACACAGCAGATAAGACGATTGTTTTCAGTGGGCGTGTGGCAGCAGAGATCCTTGAAAAAGCAGCAGCCATTGGCGCACCAACACTGATTGCCGTGTCGGCTCCGACGAGCAGAGCTGTTGAATTGGCAGAAGAGAAAGGAATCCTTCTTGTTGGATTTGCAAGAGGGGAATCGTTTAATGTATATACGTTTCCGGAGAGAGTTACAATCAGGGCAACCGCATAAAAAATAGTTAATACAAAAATCATCACTTTTCTTGTATACTAAAAGAAAAGTGGTGATTTTTATGTTGCAAATGAAAATGTATTTTTCAGATTT
>NZ_QRVX01000114.1:0-1668 GCF_003458885.1 Coprococcus sp. AF21-14LB
TAGTGTGAAAGAAAGTAGAAGTAAGCCAATAAGTGACGCACTTATCTAAGCTGTCTAAAATAAACAACTTTTGGAAGTGATATAGAATTAGAAAATTAATTCAAGAAGCTATCGGTTCATCAAGGGGAAGTATTCCTTCTTGTTGTAATAGTTTCTTAGCTTGTTTGATAGCCTTAGCCTTTTGTTTGTCAACAAGAGCTTGTGGCATATCGATTTTGTATAAGTCGCTCGGATTCCATGTTTCACCAGTAGACAACATTTGGTAGATAGCAGTGAGAATCATTCGAGCAATTGCGATAATGGCTCTTTTCTTACCACGGCGTTTTGCAAGAGATTCATATTTCTTTTTGTAGTAAGGAGATTTGTCAGATTTCACGGCAGCATGGGCGCACTGTACCAATGCTGGTTTGAGGTAGATACCGGCACGTGTAATTCTAACAGATTTCTTCTTACCACCAGATTCGTTGCTGCCAGGAGTAAGGCCTGCCCAGCAGCATAAACGCTTGGAAGTGCAGAATTGAGACATATCAATACCTATTTCGGAGATGATGGTGACAGCACTATCATGATTGACACCCGGAATAGTACAGAGTAACTGAACAGCGTTTTCATAATCAGGGTCAGAAGAAATCATAGTTTTTATCATAGAATCAACATCATTGATTTCAGCTGTGATATAATCCATATGTGCGCGGATGAGGCGCATGCGATATTTTTGGGAATCAGTCATCTGGTATCCCTCAATGGATTCAATCACCGCATCTTCTTTAGACTTGAGACGTTTAAGAAGTTTAGAAGCGATTTCTTCATGGTTGATGGACGTACCCGAATGTTGGAGCAGGTAGTCAATGATGGATGTAGATGACTTCCCAAAGATATCAGAAACAACGGAATCTAAAGCAACATTGCAAACAGTAAGTGCATTCTGATATCGATTCTTTTCACTTGAACGGCAGGAAACAAGTTTATAACGATATCTTGTATATTCTCTGAGAATACGAATCTTTTTGCAAGGAATATAACTGCCGCGAACAAGTCCAAGACGGAACAAATCCCCAATCCATTTAGAATCTTTCGTATCGTCTTTATTACCTTTGACAGCTTTTACCCATTTAGGGTTGGCGATTGTAACATTGATGTTGTCTTCCAGAAGATTAAAGACAGGAATCCAGTATTTACCGGTAGATTCCATGCAGACATCAAAACAGTTATTTTCAAGAAGCCAGTTTTTGAATTGTAAAATAGAGTTGTTGAAGGTAGAGAAGCGTTTCTTTTGATAAGAAGGTTCAAAACCATTGGTAGTTTTAATAATTGTGGCGACGAGAAAAGATTTGTGGACATCAACACCACAACAGGTTGGATAAGTAACTTTCATAAGTCGGACTCCTTTCGTAAAAGATAAGAAGCCATTGACTGAACTGCCACACAATTAAACTAAGGCGTTTAAACAATTCTTAGTGTACGGACTCGTAGTACCACTTATTTGTGCTTGAAAAGGCAGGACTTACACTGATTAAAATGCTGTCTAAAACGAGAAAGAATTTACAACTTCTCCTCCCGTGCTTTGTAGTATAGCTTCTTGAAACTATTATTGCACAGAGTAAGGAGATTGAAAATCTTTCATTACTATTTGTGCCGCCGACTGAAAGGCGGCGGAATGGAGATTAA
>NZ_QRVX01000115.1:0-1664 GCF_003458885.1 Coprococcus sp. AF21-14LB
ATTTTTTTCTTAAATATACTTTTATATCTCATTTTTGTATTAAGAATTGGCGATATAATGGTAGCAACTGAATATTTCATCTGTACAAATTTATTATATATTCTCTTCAATCTCTTAATGATGTTTAACACGATTAACCTTCCTTTCGTTTTTCAAAATACCATTTAAAGCAAAAGGCTTCCAAAACAATTTTTGTGTGTATCCTAGTCTCTTTAAATAATAATGGCGCAAATAAACTCGTAGTAATTTGCGTAACCAAAGTCGCCATTGCCGCTCCTTCAATTCCCATATATGGGATCATTGTATAATTTAACACTAAATTAATCCCTGCACCTATAGACAAATAATATTTTACATATTTATTCTTTTTTTCACACAATATCCAAATTCCACGTGCTGTTCCTATCATTGCAAAAGCCTCATACCATATCGCAATTCGTAATGCATTTGTTGCGCCTAAATATGCTTGACCATATAATATTTTTATTACTATTGGTGCACAAATACATATAACTAATGATACTCCAAAACAAAACCACATAATGCCTGAGTACAATTGTTCTAACCTAATTTTATATAAATGTTCATTTCCATTTTTTTTTACTTCCATTATAGTTGGTCTAAATGAATTAATTATAGCATTAGGTACAAAAATCCACATTGAGCAAATTGCAGTAGCCGTTGTGTATAGTCCCACATCTGCATTCGTCATCATTTGTCCAATCATGATTCTATCCATCTGCCCATATGCAGCTGCCATAATTCCTGATAGGATAAAATGATAACTTTCTTTTAACATTTCTATTCCAGTAGATAACTTTATCGATAATTTTGGACCTTTTTGATTCTGATAAAAAATATATATCATTATGGAAATTACGATATAAGAAAGAGAATTTGAAAATGCAAACCATGCTATACTTTTTGCCGTAATTAATAAATACACTTTATATATAGCAACTACTATGCTTGCTATCATCTTTCCTATAGATACATATCTTGATATAAATATCTCTGAAACCATGAATCTAAAATATATACGGCTTGAAAAACTAATTGTATAGATTGAAGTAATGCTAAAATAACTTTTATATCTTCCTCTGGATTTAATACAAACACAATTACAGCAATCATAATAGAAGATAGTATTGCCGAAATAACCCTAAACAGCATTGCTGTTCCTAAATATTCCCCTTCTAATTCAGGATGTTCTATTAATTTTTTTATAACAACTCCTTCCATTCCCAATGTAGCTATTGATGTAAAAAATGATACAAACGATGCTGTATAACTTAAGGATCCGTAATTTTGTGGTCCTAAATATCTGGCCGTTAAAATTCCTATAATTAGAGAAATTAGCATCTGAAATATCTGTTCGCCAATTAACCACGTAGCATTTCGAATTTCTTTATTTTTTACATATTTCTTTAAAAACATTTGCTTTTCTCCAACTCTATCTTCTAACTTTTCTTAAAACTGCATCTTTCAATTCAAATAATCCAAGACTCAAAAGCTTTTTCCAATGAATCGCTTTAACATCATATCTAGTTCTTACGATATTAATATTACTTTTAGGTTTTTAGCATTTTAGATAATCATACAAAAATATGCCAACACCTTTTTCCTGATACTTACAATTACTTCTTGTGGATGATAATTCAATG
>NZ_QRVX01000117.1:0-1584 GCF_003458885.1 Coprococcus sp. AF21-14LB
ATAAGCGATATGTTAGAATATAAAACGTAACAAATGTAACATTTATGTAACAATTTTAAAATGCATAATGGAGGGAGATTTATGTATTCAAAATCACTGAAGTATGGACTGCTTGCAGCGGCGCTTACAGGAACGGTATTCTGGACCGGTAAGCAGGCATTTGCGGCAGATACAGAAGAGAAGCTTGCTGAGCCGAAAACAGGATCGGCAATGATATTGAATGACGGTGATTCTTCCGGTCAAGTGATAGAAACAGAAGAATATGTCACACCAACCGAAGAGGGTGAGTATTTAGATATGGGCTTTACGAATGTAGATGAAGGAAGTTTTCTTTATATAAGAAGTGAAGCCACAAAAGAAAGTGAATGGGTTGGTAAACTTTATCCGGATTGTGCTGTCCATGTCCAGGGAGTTGTGGGAGAGTGGATTCCGGTAGAATCAGGCGGAGTGACAGGATATGTGAAGTCAGAATTCCTTCTAACAGGAAATGATGCACAGGCAAAGGCAGAGAAACTGATAGGTGAAGCGGCTGCAAGGGGAGAAGCGGTTGCAAAACCGGAAGAGACTGTATTTGCCTATGCACAGTCACGGGAAGCGGAAGCAGCAGCCATTGCAGAAGCTCAGGCAGCAGAAGCAGCCGCCCGGGAAGCAGCGGATCCAGTCTCAGTTACCTGCAGGTCAGGCAGTTGTTGATTTTGCCTGTCAGTTTATTGGTAATCCTTATGTGTGGGGTGGAACAAGCTTGACAAATGGAGCGGACTGTTCAGGTTTTGTACAGGCGGTGTATGCGAATTTTGGAATTAGTATGCCAAGAACATCAAGTCAGATGAGAAGCGCCGGCGTGGAAGTTTCCTTTGAACAGGCGATTCCGGGAGATGTATTTTGTTATGAAGGACATGTCGGAATTTATATAGGCGATGGTCAAATTGTTAACGCAATTGATGAAACACATGGTATTGGAATTTCGTCAGCAACCTACACGAACATTATCACAATTCGGCGACTGGTGTAGACAACGTCGAATGATAGGGAAAAGGAAAGAGCATCTTCGACAAGATGTTCTTTTTTTTTGTGAAATTGTCAGATGCGTGGAAATAAGAAAATGTCGAAAACTGTAAAGGAGCAATGTACAAAGTGCATAAATTTTAGGAAAAAAGAAAGAAAATTGTCAAAACAGGTTTTCCGTATTATCCACATAGAAAAAACCGAAAATAGTGGAAAAAGCTATAATCCACATTACTTATCCACATTATCCACACTGTTTGATGTGGATTTTGTGGATTATTTAGGGGAGAAAAAGAACGGATGTTTTGTTTAGATATAATAAAAATAGAATTTTGTCGAAAAAAAAGGAAAAAGATATTGACATTTGAGATGTCAAAATATGACAAAATTTTCAATTAAAATGTATAGACAATTAAAAAGGTAAAAGAATAAATTTTTTGGTCGCAGTTGATAATTTATAGAAGCCGTATTATAATCCCATCTTTGACAGTTAGAAAAAGAAAAAATCGCTGTATCCCTCATGTTTACTGGGGTATAGCGATTTTTGTCGTTGTTTCGAAATATAGTAATTTATTCCTT
>NZ_QRVX01000118.1:0-1562 GCF_003458885.1 Coprococcus sp. AF21-14LB
CTCTTGAGGGGTTAGGGGTTTCTTTTTTTCTCATTTTCCCTCATAATAGTCTTATGAATGTTTTACAAAAAATTTTTAAAGACCATTTTGAGGAAATGATTTATATTCAACATCCTCGTGACTCCGTCATCGAAAATGTAGAAAAAATGATTCATTGTGGCGATCCTTCTTTTGGCGGTGCCATGTATGCCTGCCCTTCCTGCGGAAATTTCAAATATGTTCCTTTCCGCTGTCATTCTAGGTTTTTCCTACCTGCGGCAACATGTATTCCATCGACAGAACTACTTCTATGTCTTTTAAGATCATCAATGTCCAGCATCGCCACTGTGTGTTTACCATTGCTCGAGAACTACGTCCTCTATTTTTAAACGACCGTTCTCTTTTAAACTGCCTTTTCTCTGCTGTCAACAGTGTTGTCACTCGTATGTTCCATAAAGATAACAAAACCGAACTCTTTACTCCTGGCTTTATCTGTGTTCTTCATACCTTTGGCAGAGATTTAAAGTGGAATCCCCATATCCATTGTCTCATTTCCGAGGCGGCGTTGGGAATTCTCTTCATTGGCGTCACAAAAAACACTTCAATTATAGGCTTTTGCGCGATTCATTCCAAACGGCTCTTTTGAACGAGTTACATTCTAAGCTCGGTGACTCCTTTAAAAAACTTAAGGCTTCTATCTACACCGAACATAAAAATGGTTTTTATGTTCGAGCTATGCCCAATAAATGCAACCCCTCTCATGTGATTAAGTACATTGGCCGTTATCTTGGCAGACCAGTCATTGCAACTTCTCGTATTGATTCTTACGACGGTGAATTTGTTACTTTTCACTATAATCGTCATGAAGACGAAAAACTGGTCACTGAAACTCTCCCTGTTCTTGATTTCATGGCACGACTTACTCAGCATATCCCTGAAAAACATTTCAAGATGATTCGTTATTACGGCATATATGCCAGACATCGTAAATCTGACCAATCTCTTCACAGAGCAATCTCCATGGAAAAGCACAAAATATTCCTTTTCTTTAATCGGTGGCGAGATTCTATCCTTCATACTTTTGGTTATGATCCTCTAAAATGCCCTTCTTGTGGTACAACTATGCTTTTCCTTGAGTTATATTTCAACCATGAATCTGTTCCTTTGCATGAATTATATGAAAGAGTGATGCGTAAGCACCGATGCCGTTCTCCTGCCTCTCCTTCTTCTCTTCCACAGTCTCCTGTTACATGGTACAATCAACGTATCTAATATGGAAATGGAGGCTATCACTATGAAACGAATCACTGAGGCAGAACTTGCAAAGGAACTTCGGGAACAGTATATTAAAAATCCTCCAGAAGGCATGACTCTGACGAAGTCCGCGACATGAGCGATGATGATCTTTTGGATATGGATTATTTCTTACACGAATTTGATGATCTGGATGATGACGATTTCGGCGAAGAAGGTTTTTATATCTTCTAAACTCAAACCGTCTATTTCCTTTGCCCGCCTTTGTGCGGGCTATTTTCATTCAAAAGTTCGACGAAAGTCGAACTTTCCTATAAAGTAAAAAAAGC
>NZ_QRVX01000119.1:0-1549 GCF_003458885.1 Coprococcus sp. AF21-14LB
CAATGTCATTAAGTTAAGGAAAAATAATTAGATTCTTATATTAGAAATAATATAGGAGTCTTTTTATTTTGTAAAAATAGTTGACAAACAAGATAGAATGTGCGGCCGCTTTCGCTACCGATATATATTAAGGTTGCGAAAGCGGCCCTTGTAATTAAGGAATATCTTGATTGCAAGGAGGATACATTATGAGTCACTATATTGAAAAGGTTACGGTTTCACTAGAAAATCTAATTTCAGAATTGGCAAGAAATCCATCTTTGTTCTTGAAAAATCCAGATACTGATTTTTCAAGAAACCGCAAAATTAATTTTAAGACATGTGTTGGCATTACCATGAATTCCGGCGGTTGCACGCTGAATAAAGAACTCTTGGATTTTTTCGATTTTGATGTGAATGCTCCTACTGTTTCAGCGTATACACAGCAGCGGGCTAAAATTCTACCAGAAGCATTTGAATACTTATTTCATGCGTTTACAGAAGAAAATGCTCAAACAAAAAACTTATATGAGGGATATCAACTTTTGGCTTGCGATGGCAGCAATCTAACTATTGCACCGAATCTAAACGACCCGGAAACTCTTTGGAAATCAAATCAACTTGGTGCAACCGGTAATCACTTACATCTAAATGCCCTGTATGATGTTTTAAACAGAACTTATATTGATGCATTGGTTCAAACTGCCTCTACGTATCAAGAACACAGAGCATGCATTCAAATGATAGAAAGGGTGACATTGGACAAAGTTATATTAATTGCTGATAGAGGATATGAAAACTATAACATTATGTCTCACGCAATAGAAAAAGGCTGGAAATTTTTGATTAGAATAAAAGATGTTCACAGCAATGGCATTGCATCAGGCTTAGAACTTCCACAAACGGCAGTTTTTGATATGGATATCAATCTGATTCTGACACGAAATCAAACTAAGTCAAAGAAACAAGCAGGATATAAATTCATGCCAACAGTACAAACCTTTGATTATCTTCCAATAGGAAGCAAAGAGGATTATCCTATCTCCTTTAGAATTGCAAGGTTTAAAATAGCAGATGATTCCTATGAAACGGTAATTACAAACTTGGACCGTTTTTGCTTTTCGGCAGAAAAACTTAAGGAATTATATCACTTAAGATGGGGCATAGAAACATCATTTCGTGAATTGAAATATGCTATAGGGCTAACTAGTTTTCATGCCAAAAAAGTGGATTACATAAAGCAAGAAATATTTGCAAGATTGACCTTATATAATTACTGCGAATTAATTACAACATATGTAGTTGAACACACAGAAAATATAAGTAAGAAAAATCAGGTGAACTTTACTATTGCCATTTACATTTGCAGAGAATATCTGCGACGCAAACGGAAACTTCGTCCACCTGATGTGGTTAAACTGATAGAAAAACATATATTACCAATAAGACCTGGGCGTCGAGACCCTCGGAAAGTCAAACCTCAGGCGTCAGTAAGTTTTCTATACAGGGTAGCATAACCATTCATCATTATATAGGATTATAGACAGATGTACAATCCATCTGTCTGTTT
>NZ_QRVX01000012.1:0-62587 GCF_003458885.1 Coprococcus sp. AF21-14LB
TTTGTTCAATTAGGTCAAATCGAAAATAGAGTAAACGAAGGGGCAGTTCACTGAAATGTCAAAACTGCTTTTTCGTTTACCCCATCATCGATTCTAACCTAAAGAATTTGTTTATTTCTCATAATATCATACTTTGTAATTATTTACACCATTCTAATCACAAAAATAACGCAGACAATATCTCTACTATCTGCGTCATTCCTCTAATGTCTTATTGAAATATTTACTCCATTTTCTTTCAATCTTTACTCCAAATTTACTCCATTTTAAAAATCTGTTACGATATTTTGCGGTATTCTACGATACCTTTTCATTGAAGAAAACTGTCTGTAAACCTTGATTTTCAGCGAACTTTTCAATATTTCCAAGCACTTTATTCTACAGTAGTGCTGCTCAAGCTCGAATCCACTTCGCTTCTTCTCGCTTGACGGCATATGCCTATAGATAACAAAAAAGATGTCCTTATTCCTGTAAACAGGATAAGTCCATCTTTTCTGTTATCTGCACTGCCTATTATTTCTGCACAATGTTGATGATCTTCTTCGGAACATAAATTTCTTTTACAATTGTTCCTGTTAATTTATCTTTGATAGCCTCTTTTCCGGCTGCGATTGCATCTTCTTTAGAAGCATCTGCCGCAATTGTAACGATTGCTCTTGTTTTTCCGTTAATCTGTACCGGAACTTCAATCTCATCGTCTTTCATTGCCTCTTCATCATAGGTCGGCCATCCTGCATGGAATACACTTCCTTCATTTCCAAGCTGCTGCCAGATTTCTTCTGCAAGGTGCGGTGCAAACGGAGCAAGGAGTACTGCAAGTGTATTTAATGTTTCTTTGTCTACTCCGCCCTCTTTCTTCGCAATCTCAATCAGTTTATTATTATATTCCATGAAACCGGAAACAACTGTGTTAAGACTGAAGCTTTCCAAACGTTTTGTGATCTCACATACCATTCTGTGGCGTGTTTTAATCATTTCTTTTGATGCTGTCACATTTTTCTCTTTGCTGTCCATCACGAGGTTCCATACTTTGTTTAAGAAACGATAAACACCGTCAATTCCTCTGTCATCCCACTCTGCATCTAATTCCGGCGGTCCTACAAACAGCTCGTACATTCTCAAGGAATCACAACCATAATCTCTTACAAGATCATCCGGAGAAACAACATTTCCTTTTGATTTACTCATCTTAATGCCGTTCTTTCCTGTAATCATACCCTGATTAAACAGTTTGTGGAACGGTTCATCAAAATCAACTACTCCGATATCATGCAGGAATTTTGTATAGAAACGTGAATACAGTAAGTGAAGTACCGCATGTTCTACACCACCGATGTACATATCAACCGGAAGCATTTCATCTGCTTTTTCTCTGGAAACAAGCTGCTCTTTATTATGTGGATCTACATAACGAAGGAAATACCAGGAAGAACCTGCCCATTGCGGCATTGTGTTTGTCTCGCGTTTTGCAGGAGCCCCACATACCGGACAAGTTGTATTTACCCAGCTGTCGATTGCTGCAAGCGGTGATTCTCCTGTTCCTGTCGGCTCATAGGAATCTACTTCCGGCAATGTCAGCGGAAGCTGATCTTCCGGAACCGGAACGTTTCCACAATGCGGACAGTGAATGATCGGAATCGGTTCTCCCCAGTAACGCTGACGTGAGAATACCCAGTCACGAAGCTTAAAGTTCACTGTTGCACGTCCAAATCCACGCTCTTCAATCATATGCGGCGCTTCTTTTTTCAGCACAGCTGATTCCATACCATTCCACTCGCCGGAATTAATCATAATTCCAGAAGCTTCTGTGTACGCTTCTTCCATATTTTCAATTTCTTTGCCATCTTTTGCAATTACCTGAATGATCGGAATGTTAAATTTCTTTGCAAATGCAAAGTCACGGTCATCGTGTGCCGGTACACACATAATCGCACCTGTACCATAATCAGCAAGTACATAGTCAGACAGCCAGATTGGTGTTTTTGCTCCGTTTAATGGATTAATTGCATAACTTCCTGTGAATACACCTGTCTTTTCTTTATCCTGAAGACGATCTACATTTGATTTCATAGAAGCATCGTAAATATACTGTTCTACTGCCTCTCTCGTCTCATCTGTTGCAAGTTCTTTTGCAAGTGCGTGTTCCGGAGCAAGTACCATAAATGTTGCTCCATGCAGTGTATCCGGTCTTGTCGTATAAACTGTAATCTTTTCGTCTCTTCCCTCTACCTGGAAATCTACTTCTGCACCATAGCTCTTGCCGATCCAGTCTGCCTGCATCTTTTTCACTTTTTCCGGCCAGTCAAGCTTATCAAGGTCATTCAGCAAACGGTCTGCATATTTTGTAATCCGCAGCATCCACTGGCGAAGATTCTTCTTTGTTACCTCTGAACCACAACGCTCGCATTTTCCATTGACAACTTCTTCATTGGCAAGACCTGTCTTACAGGACGGGCACCAGTTAATCGGGAATTCTTTCTCATATGCAAGACCATTTTTAAACATCTGCACAAAAATCCACTGTGTCCATTTATAAAATTCCGGATCTGTTGTATTTACTTCTCTGTCCCAGTCATATAATGCTGCGATTTCATTAATCTGGCGTTTAATATTTTTTACATTTTCTGCTGTGGAAATTGCCGGATGAACCCCCATCTTAATTGCATAGTTTTCAGCCGGAAGTCCAAACGCATCCCATCCCATTGGATGAATGATATAATAACCCTGAAGTAATTTATAACGGCTCCATACATCAGAAATAACATATCCTCTCCAATGTCCTACATGAAGACCATTTCCTGACGGATATGGGAACATATCCAGACAATAATATTTTTCACGCTTTCCATTGGCGTCTTCTTTGATATTTACCGGATTCTTTTCCCAGTTTTCACGCCATTTTTTCTCAATTGCCTTATGATTATAAGGTGCTGCCATGACTTTTCCTCCTTCTTCCTTATCCACAACACCGGCGGAGTCCTTTTCGTTAATAAAAAAAAGACTCTCATCTCATTCAAGAGACGAAAGTCATAATGATTCCGCGGTACCACTCTAATTTATCTGTACGAAACAGATACACTTACATTTCTATAACGGGAAATCCCGCTTCCGGCTACTGTACATATAGAACGGTTCACCGAAAGAACTCCGAGGTGAGTTCAAAATCTGCATCTGCTGCCTCACACCTTCCGACAGCTCTCTGAAAGATTAACAGCTCTCTACTATTCCTCTTCAACGTTTATTCGATATATTTTTTGATAAACTATATTTCATTCTAACATATGCCTGCTATTTGTCAAGCACTTGCTTATAAATTCCTCGTTTTCTGAAGTTTCCCCAAAATTACGCCCAATATTTTTGTTCAGTTTTCTCAAATTTGTTGTTGTTTTAAGCAGACATTTAGTGTATAATATACATATCTTGTAAGAGACGATAAAACAACATAAAGGAGATTACGATTATGGTTAATTTATTAATAGGCCCGAAAGGCACTGGAAAAACACAGATTATGATTGATCTCGCTAACAAAGCTGTAAAGGACTGCAATGGTAACGTCGTATTTATCAAGAAGAGCCATCAGGATACTTTCAACTTATCTTTCGACATTCGTGTTATCTGTATGGACGATTATGCAAAGGTTACAGGAGCTGATGCTTATCTCGGATTCATTTACGGTATGCTCAGCGCGAACCATGATATTGAAGCAGTTTTCATTGATGGATTATTAAAACATTCCGGTATTTCATCTGATCACATGCCTGCATTCATTGAAGAGTTGAAAAATATTTCCAAGAATGATAACGTTGACTTTTATGTAAGTCTCTCTGCTGAGAAAGACAGTCTTGCCGGAGTTGACATGACAGATTGTACACTTTTGAATTAATTTCAATATTACATAAGATGAGGAAGACATTCATCCCCTGAATCTCTTCCTCATTTTTATTACTGTTTTTATTACATTTTTTTCTAAAGCTTTCCATAACTACTGCGCTTCTTCCGGCACAACAATCTCCTCTGTAAACCTTCTCCAGAATTCTGATTCATCTTTTGCAGTTTTCAGTGCATTTGATAATTTATGTACTCCTATCTGTTCTGCCAGTGTCTTTTCTCCCGAATACAGATTTGTTCCAAGTCCAAGCTGATTTCCTTCAATTTCTACGCCAAGCTCGCCAATGTTGTCGGAAACATATCCAGCGCAGTAAATTTGCGGAACGTTGTTTCTTCTGCTTCTATTGGAGAATTTAAAATCGTGTTATATAAGGTACGCCGATAGTCCGGATCAATCGTGCTGCAAAAATCTGCATCCATTGTCCGATGATCTCCTGACAAAATTACTGTTGTATCTTTATAAAATTCCTGCTGTCGGATCCATGCCACAAAATCCGCCACCTGGCGACTTGAACAGGACAACACGGTTCCATACTGATCTGCTCCATATTCCCACCTGCAGAGCGGACATGGCCACCCATTTTCTTTATGTGTGTCTACCGTCAGCATTGTGAAATTAAATGGTTCTTCTTCTGCCGCCAGTTTCGTAAGCTCTTCTTTCGCATATTCAAAAAGCCTCTGATCTTCATATCCCCACCAGACACGGTAATCTATTGGAAATTTCTTATTGATCAGTGCTGTCGAATAATCATAGATTTTATAGCTGCCATGCTGTGAAAAATATTGCAGTCTTCCTCCGAAAATCGCATCTGAACCAATAAGTAATTCCTGCTGATAGCCTTCCTGTTCAAGAATATTCCCAAGACTCCATACTTTCGGAAAAAATACTTCCTGCGCATTCATAGCATTTCGCGCAATCGGAATCAATAACGGCAGCCCCGATGTTTGTGCAAACATGGATGCAACTGTCCAGCGTATTCCTTCTACTTCGTATGCTCCTCCTACTTGATCTGTATGGGAAAAGTTTAGATTTTCTTCTGCCAATGCGGTAAGTTCCGGAATATAATTGATATCATATGCCCCTCCATCCAGCTTTGACATATAGGTATTTTCCATTGATTCCAGGAAAATATAGATTAGATTTCTCTTTTTCTTCGGAAAATTAAGCTTTACATTTCTCGGATCTACATAGTTCTCCGCGATCACATCCGGATGAGCTTTTTGTTCCTCCTGATATTGCTCATATGGAAAAATTGTTTTAATTTTACTGCATTCTTCCGGAACAATATAAAATGAACTGCACAAAATACAGGTGCCAAGCACACCGGCAATAAACCGATGTGCCCTTATAGAAATCATAATTGTCAGTACAATTATCCCAAAAATAATCACCGGAGGCACCACATATTGAAATAAATTCTGCAATTCTTCTGTCAGAGATGTCTCTAATGGCACTTTTAATTGAAATACCATCTCTTCTATCGAAACATCACCCCAGCGTTTTGCAAACCATTTCTGAGTCAGACTGACAGCTCCAATAGCGATTCCCCCACATACTGCCGCTATAGCTGCCATAAAATAGCCAACTCTCTTAATCGCTTCCTTTGTCTTCTTTCTCAAGACAGATTCCTCTCATTTCTCTTCGTTTTAGCGTTTTTTTACAACTAATTGATATTTACTACCGTATGGAGTTCTTCACCCTCTTTGTATTCTATATGAAGTTCATCCCCCACATTATAACGGATAATTCCAATAAATTCATTTACCGCCACATCAAAAATATCTTCTGAACCTTCCAGCATAATATAGTAATGTGAATTTCCTTCCACAACGCTTTGTGCAATCTTTGTAATCTTTCCGGTAAGCTCTTTTACTTCTCTTGTGTCCTTTGTTTCTTCTTTCACTCCATTACTTACAAGAAGCTGATGATACTGTTCCTCACACGCAGAAACCGTATCTCCAATAGCTACAAGCTGATATTTCTGTACATTTACCATCGCATATTTTTTAACAAGTCCTGCATCATCTTTCAATGCGATAAAGTATGTCGGCTCTCCGGAAATGTTTAACAGAAGCGGAAAGGTAGCTCTGTATTTTAAGTTCTGAACCTGACCTTCTGCGGAAGATTGTGCCGATTCCTCTGTGGCGCCTTCCACCGGATAGAATTTTGTCTCCATTGTACGCTGATTCATCAAAACAAATCCAACATTCGACTGGTCTCCGCTGACAGAAGTTACTCCTGTATACACCCATACGTCATCATCAATTGCCAGATAGTTATATCCTGTTGTTGTCTTCAGGCAGTCTTTCTGACCGAGGATACTGTTAAAATAACCGTGTTTTAATGCGCCATAATAATCATACAGCCGAATCAAAAGATCTGCAGAATATGCATGGTCAATCCATTGCGGAACCTCGTCAATCTTATAATCTTTTGTTTCTCCCGTTATTGCATTGCAAAGCACAACACGTCCTATCGTCTCTCCTCCAAAAAGACCGATGTTATATTTCTTTACCGGACATACCCAGTACGGTATTCCTTCCTCGTCAATCTCGAAACTAAGTTCATCAAAAATATACGTCGGATAGCGGAAACGTAAATGACGGTAAATATTCCGGTTCAAATGTTCACTTGTGGAATACTTCATTCCCTCGTCCAGTTTTACAAGTTCTGTCGTCTGGCTGGCCATATCAATTTTAATATATGCCGGGATTCCTGTTTTCCAGTTGGTAAACCATTTAATAGTATTGGCATAACGAAGCGGCGATACTCTGACCGGACGGTTATTATAATTAATCTGGCTATAGATCTCATCTACTTCGTACTGAGATACCATGTCTACCATACTTCCCATCTTACGGTTTCCGAGCAGTTTAGCAGAATCTTTGTCAAGAATCGGAATCTGGTCAAAAGAAAGTTCTTCGATATCTTTCGTAAATTTTCCTTCCTCCACGTTCAAAAGCTTCTGATACTTCTTCGCATTAATAATCGGTGAAGACAAAAGGCTTCCGACAAGAAAAACAACCACAACAGCTCCGATCAAACCGATCATCAATTTCATCATTTTTGACTGTTTCACTTCTGAAGGGCTAATACGCTTACGGACAGCGTAAATTACCGTCACGACTGCGATTCCAAAGATAATAAAATACCAGAAATCAACAGAATGAATATTTACTGCCGGAAGACTGACATAGTAATATACAAATCCGGCTATCAGAAGTGCAAGCACACTTAAGATCTTTGTTTTTAGTTTCATATTTCATTTCCTCCCTTATATGAGGCAATTATACAAGATAATCCTGTGAAAATCTACGGTCACACCGAAACTAAAACCGTTTTTCTAAAAATTTAATAATTTCCTCTCCGGCATCGGAGCAGATCTCTGTTTCCAACCAGATTTCTTCTGACCGGATTGCCTGACCAACTAACATTGACAGACCGGATACTGTCTGCAGCCCGGCTTCTTTTGCAAGGCGCAAAAATTCTGTCTCCAGCGGATTGTATACCATATCTGCTGCAACACGATATGCTTTTATCTGTGATGCTTCAACAACACTTTGACCGGTATTTGGATACATCCCCACCGGCGTCGTATTCAAGATGATATCTCCCCCCGGAAGATCTTCCAGCGTACAGATATCCACTTCCGGAAAGTATGCTTTGATTGCTTCTGCCTTCTTTGGATTACGCACCGCCAGCGTTACCGATGCCGCTTCGCCCTGTAAAAAAGCATATACCGCAGCTTTGGCAGCTCCACCGGCTCCAAGCAGCGTCACATTTGCTCCCTTTAATGCGACACCGGCACGTTTGAACATATATAGGACACCTATATAATCTGTATTATATGCATATACTTGACCGTCTTTTTGTTTCAGCGTATTCAATGCTCCAATATTTTTCACATCTTTATCCGCAATCACATAAGGCAGTAACGTTTCTTTATAGGGAATTGTCACATTCAGCCCAAGATAGTCTTCCCGGATCATTCGGGGAATTATCTGATCTGTTTCCTCTTCCGGCACTTCCAGAAGTTCATATGTTCCCGTCATTTCTTGCTCCTTTAGTAAGTATCCATGAATTTCCGGAGACAGAGAATGTCCCAGCTTCTTTCCAATTAATCCCAGTTTCATTTTTTCACCTTTCCCCTGACCGTCTTTTCAAAAAGCACTGTCTCATTTGTCACATTTTACCATTCCTCTTCGGAGTCATTTTGCTAGATCACGCCTGCCTCATGAAAGAATTCTGCCTCTGTCGGATAGACGAAGCTTTCTCCGATTTCTTTCAAAAGTACTAAGTTCAAACAATGGTTCAAATTCTTTTTATCATGTTTTACTGCTGCCAACAATTCTTTCATCTCGATTCCACATTCTGTTGGAAGCCCATATTGCTTAAGCGTATCTCGGATCTGTTCTGCACAGCCTTGTTTTGTCATACCTCTTTCTTCAGATAATTTCGTAATCTGATACATTCCGATTGCCACCGCTTCTCCATGACTTTCCCTCTCATAATGATAATATTGCTCAATTGCATGCGCCAGCGTATGACCAAAGTTCAAAAGCATTCTTTCTCCTACATCAAATTGATCCTGCTCGACTACTTGACGTTTAATGTCTACACAGCGTGAAATAATCTCCGCCATATATGGCTTCAATCCTTCAAATCCCTCTGCTTTCCTGATGGTATGAAATAGCTGGCGATCCTTAATACAGCCGTATTTGATAACCTCTCCCATTCCATCAATCAAGTAGCGTTCCGGCAATGTATCAAGCACATCCGGATCGATCAAAACAAGCTTTGGATGGTAAAAAGCTCCCACAAGATTTTTTCCTTCTGACAGATCTACTGCTGTCTTTCCTCCTACTGAAGAATCCACCTGTGCCAAAAGTGAAGTCGGAATCTGCACATACGGTACACCCCTCATATAAGTTGCTGCTGCAAATCCGGTTAAATCGCCCACTACGCCTCCTCCAAGTGCAATCACAAGATCACTTCTTGACATTTTTGCTTCCAGCATAGAACTGTAGATGCCTGGAAGCGTCTGAAAACTTTTGGACGGTTCTCCATGTGGAATAATTGTCTGAAAACATTCATAATTCTCTCTTAATCCCTGAAGCAGTTTTTCTCCATAAAGTGCAAATACCGAATCATCAGACACTACCATAATTTTTCCTTTCGGAAATATCCTGGCAATATACTTTGATGCTTTTTCCAAAATTCCCCGCTCTATTTCTATCGGATAACTCTGTTCTCCAAGATGAACTGTTAACTGCATTTTACTACACCTGCTTTCCTACTACCGGAGCAATCTTTGTGATTGCCTGAATCAGTGCATCATATTTCTCTGGTTTCAATGACTGAGCGCCATCGCAGAGCGCATTCGCCGGATCATTATGTACTTCGATCATCAGTCCGTCTGCTCCTGCTGCCACAGCTGCCTTTGCCATTGGTTCCACAAGCCACCACTTGCCTCCCGCATGACTCGGATCAATGATAATCGGAAGATGAGTCATACTTTTGATTACTGGAATCGCCTGTAGATCTAACGTATTTCTCGTATAAGACTCAAATGTTCGAATTCCACGTTCACAAAGGATTACATTTTCATTTCCTGCTGCCATTATATATTCTGCTGCCATAATCCACTCCTCATAAGTTGCGTTTAATCCCCGTTTCAAAAGAATTGGACGTTTCGTCTGTCCAAGATGTTTCAACATATCGAAATTCTGCATATTTCTTGCACCAATCTGAATTAAATCTACTTTTTCATCAAACAGTTCTAAATGTTCCAGCGACATCAGCTCTGTCACAATCGGAAGTCCGGTTTCCTTTCTTGCAGTGCAGAGGATTTCTAACCCTCGCTCACCCATTCCCTGGAATGCATACGGACTTGTGCGCGGTTTAAATGCCCCGCCTCGCAGTAAATTCGCTCCTGACTTCTTCGCTGCTCTCGCAATCTCAATTACCTGTTCTTCAGATTCTACGGAACATGGACCTGCAATCAGCGCCAGATGATTGCCTCCTACTTTGACTCCACTGACATCAATCACAGAATCCTCCGGATGAAAAGCTCTGTTTACTAATTTATATGGTTCCTGCACATGCATAACCTTTTCCACACAAGGTTCTACTTCAAACAGTCTGGAATCCACACTTGTCGTATCTCCAATACATCCGATAATCGTCATTCCTTCTCCGATTACTGTATGTGTTTTCAAACCTTTTGCTAACACTAACTGTTCTACATGTTTTACTTCTTTTTCTCCTGTCCCCGGTCTTAATACAATAATCATTTTTATCTTCTCCTTTGCTTTGAAAATTTTATACAAGTTTCCGTCAACTCTCTCAAATGCGAAAAAACTCCCGCCCTCCTGGTTAAACCAGAGGGCGAGAGTCATAAATCCTTCGCGGTTCCACCTCTTTTTACAGATTCTTCACAAAATCTGCCTCATGAAGTACGCTGTTGATTCACAGATAATACTTCTGCAAGATAACGGCTGCAGCCGGAGATGCCTACTGTTGTTTCAGCACTCTACTCCAAGAGGAATTCGATATCGTCTGCTGTGTCCCGCTTCCACCACCCGGAACTCTCTGTGTCAGCCTCTCAATATCTACTATTTCTTTTCATCGTATTTGAGAGCGGATATATTATTTTTTACAATAGTACATTGTTTTGATCCATTTGTCAACTACTCTTCATTCGGATAGAATGAGTAATATTCTTCGCCATTCTGAAGTGCGATTCCTCTCGCTTCTGCCAATTCCTCAATTGTCACAAGCTGGTATCCTTTATCCACCAGCTGTGGAATGGCTGCAATCGCTGCATCAATCGATTCTGTATGAATATCATGCATCAGAACGATATCTCCATCCCCGGCCTCGTTCATAATGCAGGCAACCGTCTGATCCACATTTCTTGTCTTCCAGTCAAGTGTATCAATAGACCACATTCCAAGCGGCATTCCGGCATTCGCACGAACTTCATCATTCTTCGCTCCATAAGGCGGGCGGAGAATCGTAGCCCCATGCCCAATATAGCTTGTCAACAGATCATTCACTCCGCCAATCTCTGCCTGAATTCCTGCTGCATCTAAATGTGTCAGCTGTGGATGAGACATTGTGTGGTTGCCAATCTGACACCCTATCGCTTCCATCTTCTGAACCGTCGCAGCAACATCAACTCTGCTGTTCTGAAGTCCTGTTCCTGTCATAAAGAATGTTGCTTTTGAATTATACTGTTCCAGCACATTCAAAAGTTCCATTGTGCGTTCTCCTGGGCCGTCATCAAATGTCAGCGCCATCATTGGCCTTGTCAGATCAAGGGAACTCTCTTTCGATTTAAGCTTTCCGTCTTTTGCAAAAACACAGTCGCTTGCACCAATATGTTTCTCCCCTGTTACCATCTTGGCTTCTCTGTCAAAATAGTATGTATCTTCTCCAAGCTTAACCCAGCCGACAGCTGCTTTCCCATCCTCCTGAAGATAGTACTTTGCCCCGTCGCGTTCCTGCCAGCCTGTCTGCATCACACCTTCTTTATCAAACAGGTATTGTGCATTCTGAATCGTCTGCCAGCCTGTCACTTTATTTCCTTCTGTATCAAAATAATACATCTTGCCTTTAGAAGGAATAAAACTGTCGGTTACATACGCTCCTTCAAGATTCTTAAACTTATCGCCGTCCCACTCGCCATATTTATTCTTTACCGTCAGAAGTCCATCTTTTGTATACACTTGAACTTTTCCAAGCCATTTGTTGATCAGTGCGTTCTCTAACTCTTTCGAAAGCTTAACATCTACCGGAAATTCTCCTTCTGTTACGCCATCGGCATCACACTTCAATTCAATTCCTTCACCGCTTTTCAGCTGTTCTGCCAGATCCTTCACAGTCATATGTGTCTTCTCGTCAAGTACAGTATCTCCGTCTCCTTCAATCTCTACCTGAACTCCAAGCGCAGGCATCTCTGCTTCCTGAAGCATGGATTCCGCAGGTCCTGTTACTTTAACTCTGGTAAACTTTTCCTTGCTTGCAGCTGCTGCCGTATTGCACAGCAAAATTACCAGTACCAGCAATGCTGCAAGGCCCATCTGGCGTCTGCGTAAAAAGCGTTGTCTCCTTCTGTTTCTAATCTGACTTTCCATCTGACTGTATCTCCTTCTATAAAAATCCTCATCTCCTTTTTTATTATATCGAATCTTGTCAGATTAAGCAATTACTCTAATTCTTAAAACTCTGTCAAATCCCTTAATATCTTCTTCAAAATTTCTTAACATTTTTCAGCAATGACCATACATAGCTGACAACGCATTTATAGCTGTTCCATATCTTCTTCACTGAACACTTCACTGATTGCCGCGCCCGGAGCTACCATAGGCCATACTTTCTCATCTGCATCAATCTGACAGTCAATCACTACCGGCCGTCCAAGTGTCAGCGCCTTCTGAAACGCTTCCTGAAATTCTTCTCGCGTCGCCGCACGCATTCCTTCTGCTCCCATTGCCTCTGCAAGCTTTACAAAGTCTACCGCATCATTCAGTACGGTTGCCGAATAGCGTTTTTCATAGAATAAATTCTGCCATTGACGTACCATCCCAAGTACATGATTATTCAGTACAACTTGAATAATCGGGATATGATATCTTGCGGCCGTAGCAATCTCGTTCATATTCATTCGAAAACACCCATCTCCTGCAATATTGACAACAATCTTCTCTTTCACACCAAGTTTGGCGCCGATTGATGCCCCAAGTCCGTATCCCATTGTTCCCAGTCCGCCGGAAGTCAAAAATGTGCGTGGTTTCGAATATTTATAAAACTGCGCCGCCCACATTTGATTTTGTCCGACTTCTGTCGTAATAACAGCCTCTCCCTTTGTCTGTCGGTAAATCTCTTCCACAACATACGGACCGCTCAATACTTCCGGATGATATGTCAGCGGATATTTCTTTTGATACATCTGAATCCGCTCAATCCATTCATGATGATCCTGCTGTTCAAACCGTTCATTTAATAATCTCAGAACTTCTTTTAAATCCCCTGAAATACTGGCATCGGTAATAATATTTTTATCCACTTCCACCGGATCTACATCTATTTGAAGAATCTTCGCTTTATCTGCAAATTTAGCTGCATTTCCGGTAACACGGTCACTAAATCTGGCTCCTGCAACTACAAGCAGGTCACACTCACTCACACCATGGTTAGAGGTTTTTGTGCCATGCATTCCAAGCATTCCCGTATAGAGTGGATCTGTTCCCGGAAAACCGCCCTTTCCCATCAGCGAATCACAAACAGGCGCATCCAGTTTATGTGCAAATTCCAAAAGCTCCTCAGAAGCTCCTGACAGAATTGCCCCGCCTCCCACGAAAATGTACGGTCTTTTGCTATCCTTCAGCATCCGGATTGCTATATTGATATCTTCTTCTGTAATATGTTCCGTTACCGGCTTAATCTCTTTTCTTTCTGCTTTCACATATTCTGCTGTCTGAGCTGTTATATCCTTTGGAATATCAATCAATACCGGACCCGGACGGCCGGTTCTTGCAATCTCAAAGGCTCTTCGGATCGTATCTGCCAATTTCGCCACGTCTTTGACAATATAATTATGTTTTGTGATCGGCATTGTAATCCCTGCAATGTCAATTTCCTGGAAACTATCTTTTCCAAGCAGACTCACTCCTACATTACAAGTAATCGCAACGACTGGGATGGAGTCCATATAAGCTGTTGCAATTCCTGTTACCAGATTTGTAGCGCCCGGCCCACTTGTGGCAAAACATACGCCAACTCTTCCTGTTGCCCTTGCATAACCGTCGGCAGCATGAGCCGCTCCCTGTTCATGTGACGTTAAAATATGAGTGATTTCATCACTGTGTTGATAGAGGGCGTCATAGACATTCAAAATTGCTCCTCCCGGATATCCGAAGACCGTATCCACCCCCTGTTCTTTCAGACATTCTATTACTATTTCAGCTCCTGTCAGCTTCATAAACCTTTCCTCCTACTTTGGTATTTCAAGCACTGCTCCGCGGTTTCCGCTTGTCACAAGCGCGGCATATCTTGCCAGATAGCCGGTTGTTACCTTTGGTTCTCTCGGTTTCCATTCTCTTTTTCTTCGCTCCAGTTCTTCTTCTGTGACATCCAATGTAATGCGAAGTCCCGGAATATCAATGCGAATCATATCTCCTTCTTCTACAAGTGCGATCGGTCCTCCGACTGCCGCCTCCGGAGAAACATGTCCGATGGATGCTCCTCTTGATGCCCCGCTAAAACGTCCGTCTGTAATCAATGCCACACTGGAGCCAAGTCCCATACCCGCAATTGCAGATGTTGGATTCAGCATTTCTCTCATCCCCGGTCCGCCTTTCGGTCCTTCATAGCGGATCACTACCACATCTCCAGGTACGATCTTTCCGCCCTTGATTGCAGAAATTGCGTCCTCTTCACAGTCAAATACTCTTGCCGGACCTTCATGTACCATCATTTCTTCTACAACAGCAGAGCGCTTCACAACACTGCCGTCCGGAGCCAGATTTCCTTTTAATACAGCAAGCCCTCCCGTCTTACTGTACGGATGTTCCACCGGCCGGATGACTTCAGGATTTTTATTAACACATCCTGCAATATTTTCTCCGACAGTCTTCCCTGTCACTGTCATACATTCTGTATGAAGCAGCTGAAGTTTATTCAATTCATTCATAACTGCATACACACCGCCTGCCTCATTTAAATCCTCCATATACGTCGGACCTGCCGGTGCAAGATGACATAAATTCGGTGTACGCTCACTGATCGGATTCGCAAAATCAATTTCAAAATCCATTCCAATCTCATGGGCAATTGCCGGAAGATGCAGCATACTATTCGTTGAGCATCCAAGCGCCATATCTACTGTCAATGCATTTAAAATTGCTTCTTTTGTCATAATATCTCTCGGACGGATCTGCTTACGGTAAAGTTCCATTACCTGCATTCCGGCGTGCTTTGCCAGACGGATTCTCTCTGAATACACCGCAGGAATCGTTCCATTTCCTTTCAGTCCCATACCAAGCACTTCTGTCAGACAATTCATACTGTTAGCCGTATACATTCCGGAGCAGGAACCACACGTCGGGCATACTTTACATTCAAATTCTTCCAGCTCTTCATCATTTATTGCACCTGCGCATGTGCTCCTACTGCCTCAAACATACTGGACAGACTTCTCTTCTCTCCCTTTACACGACCTGCAAGCATCGGACCGCCGCTGACAAAGATGGTTGGTATATTAATTCTGGCTGCAGCCATCAAAAGTCCCGGCACATTTTTATCACAATTCGGCACCATAACAAGTGCATCAAACTGATGTGCCATCGCCATCGCCTCTGTGGAATCTGCGATCAGGTCGCGTGTTACAAGGGAATATTTCATTCCGGTATGTCCCATGGCAATTCCGTCACAAACAGCAATCGCCGGAAAAACAACCGGTGTTCCTCCTGCCATAGCGACACCCATCTTCACGGCCTCCACAATCTTATCCAGATTCATATGACCTGGTACAATTTCATTATAGGAACTTACAATCCCGACAAGCGGTCTTTCTAATTCTTCTTTCGTATATCCTAATGCATTAAATAAAGAACGGTGCGGCGCCTGCTGCACTCCCTTCGTTACAGTATCACTTCTCATTGATATCTTCTCCTCACTCTGTATCTATTTCTATTCAAACGATTGCTGTCTTATTTGACTGATCTCATCACAGATCAAATCTCCCATTTTTCTCGTTGAAACCTGCTCTTTGCCTTCTGACATAATGTCAATCGTCCGATAGCCCTTCTGAAGTACACGCTCTACCGCATGCTCAATTGCTGCTGCCTCTCTGTCAAGATCAAAACTAAAACGCAGCATTAACGCAGCTGAAAGGATTGTCGCAATTGGATTAGCAATGCCTTTTCCTGCAATATCCGGTGCAGAACCGCCGCTCGGTTCATATAAACCGAACTTTGTCTCATTCAGGCTGGCACTTGCAAGCATACCGATCGAACCTGTAATCATACTTGCCTCGTCAGATAAAATGTCTCCAAACATATTCTCGGTCAGAATGACATCAAATTGCTTTGGATCTTTGACAAGCTGCATAGCACAATTATCTACAAGCATATGTTCCAGCGTCACATCCGGATATGCTACAGCAACTTCTTCCACGATGTTTCTCCAGAGTCTGGAAGAATCCAGTACATTGGCTTTGTCCACACTTGTAACTTTCTTCCGCCGCTTCTGCGCCACTTCAAAGGCTCTGTGTGCGATTCTTCGTATCTCATACGCATGGTAGGTTAATGTATCATGTGCCGTCAGCTCCCCATCTTCCATCTGCGTTGCACGCG
The DNA here is from genome assembly GCF_003458885.1 of Coprococcus sp. AF21-14LB. NCBI lineage: Bacteria > Bacillati > Bacillota > Clostridia > Lachnospirales > Lachnospiraceae > Coprococcus > Coprococcus sp. AF21-14LB. Next base: position 16,249 of record NZ_QRVX01000012.1, read on the forward strand.
CTCCAAAGTAAAGGCCTCCTGTTAATTCGCGCATAATCATCAGATCAAAGCCGCCTGCTGTAATTTCTTCTTTCAGCGGACATGCTTCTTTTAATTCACCATAAAGCACAGCCGGTCTGAGATTCGCGAAAAGATTCAAAGCCTTTCGAATTCCAAGAAGTCCCGCTTCCGGGCGTTTTGACGGTTCCAATTTGTACCACGGCGATGTTTTCGCGTTCCCTCCGATCGATCCCATTAACAGTGCATCACACTGTTTTGCACAATGAACCGTCTCTTCTGTCAATGGTATGCCATATGCATCAATAGAGGCTCCTCCCAGCAACAGTTCTTCATACTGCAGTTCATGTCCAAATACTGTTCCAATTATCTCAAGCACTTTCACTGCCTCTGCAACGATCTCAGGACCGATTCCATCTCCTCGAATAATACCAATATGTAACTTCATTTCTCTCATCCCTCCTGCTGTTGTCTGATTATTATTTTATAATGATACTCTATTCTTATATGAAATTCAAGCTTTTATCCGCGAAAAATAGAGTGCGTTCGGTATTTTTGTTTTTCCGGAAAATATAGAAAAGAGCCTGTCCCTGATCGGTACAGACTCTCATCTTCTTAAGTATTCTTTTTCCTATGCTCCCGGTTTCTCCACCTGCATAATTGCAGCCTTCTGCATCGGGATACGGCAGTTCTTGTTGTTACCGAATTCTACGATGACATCTGTTTCAGAAATATCAATTACAACACCATAAAATCCGCTTGTAGTCAATACTGTATCGCCTACTTCCATATCAGCGATCATCGCTGCCAGTCTCTTTTTCTCTTTTTTCTGTGGACGCATCAATAAGAAATACATGATTCCGAAAATAGCAACATACATTAAAATGATCGGAAATAATCCCATTGTTCCTCCCTGTCCTGAAGCTAATATACCTTTCATTTTTCTTCCTCCTAATTGGCTTTAAAATTGGCATTACTACTAATATACACAAGTTTTACTGTTTCATCAAGCAATTATTATGACTTTATAGAAAATTTATGCTTCTTTCTGTTCAAACCCTGCTAATTTTGCCTTTTTATAAGACTGATACCGTCCTTCTTCAATCGCCTGACGTATTTCTTCCATCATATGATTATAGAAATATAAATTATGAAGAACGCAAAGACGCATTCCAAGCATTTCTCCCGCCTTCAAAAGATGTCTGATATAGGCTCTTGTATAGCTTCTGCACGCCGGACACTGACAGCCTTCCTCGATTGGCCGTTCATCCAGTTCATATTTCTTATTAAACAAGTTCATCTTTCCATGATTTGTATAAACGTGTCCATGCCTTCCATTTCTGCTAGGATACACACAGTCAAAGAAATCTACGCCTCTTTCTACTGCTTCTAAAATATTTGCCGGAGTTCCCACTCCCATCAGATAGGTAGGCTTATCCGATGGTAAATACGGTACAACTGACTCTAAAATGCGGTACATTTCTTCATGTGTTTCTCCTACTGCGAGTCCTCCGACAGCATATCCATCCAGATCAAGTTCTGAAATCTGCTTCGCATGTTCAATGCGAATATCATCATAAATACCACCCTGATTAATACCAAAGAGAAGCTGATTTTTATTAATGGTGTCTTCCAGTGAGTTCAGACGCTGCATCTCTGCTTTACATCTTGCAAGCCACCTTGTTGTACGGGCAACTGAATTCTCCATGTATTCTCTTGTCGCCACGCTGGACGGACATTCATCAAATGCCATTGCAATCGTAGATGCCAGATTAGACTGAATCTGCATGCTCTGCTCCGGACCCATAAAAATCTTCCGACCATCTACGTGAGAATTAAAATAAACGCCTTCTTCTTTAATTTTACGAAGTTTTGCCAGAGAAAATACTTGAAATCCGCCGGAATCTGTCAGAATCGGACGATCCCAATTCATAAACTTATGAAGACCGCCAAGTTGTTTGACAATTTCATCTCCCGGACGCACATGCAGATGATACGTATTTGATAATTCCACCTGCGTCCCAATCTGACGGAGATCATCTGTAGAAACAGCGCCTTTAATTGCTGCAATCGTTCCTACATTCATAAATACCGGAGTTTCAATCACTCCATGAACTGTCTCAAGACGTCCTCGCTTTGCAAGACCGTCTTTTTTCAATAAATGATACATAAATTACTTAACCTCTTTTTCTAATAGTGCATGATTACCGGAACACCCACATAAATCATATCATACAAGGTAGCTGCCCCGTTATATGTCATGTTAATGCATCCGTGAGAACCATAACCGTCTTTATACCGGGTGCCGCCAAAGGAAGACTGCCATGTGGCATCATGGAAGCCGATTCCCGTCCATGTTACACGCATCCAGTAACTTACCGGCGTCTCATATTCCGGTTTCCCATTTTCCTGTATCTCGCCTTTTAATACTTTATTTCTCATCTTTTCTAAAATAGAAAAAATTCCAGCCGGCGTCGCATGTTTTGGATCCGGTTTTCCCGTAACTACATCAGCCTCAAACGCACTTGCGCCATCGACAATATACCACATATGCTGTGCCGACAAATCCACTTCAATAAATGTATTTCCCCAGTCATTTGCTGCATGTATCACAGCTCTCTGACTATATTCCGGCTCTCTTGTTACCTGTTCACTTCTTGTAATATTCCCAATCAGCGCCTCTATCTCTGCCTCCTGGTTGATTTCCCAACCATAAGAGCCACCTGATACCTGCGCTGTCTTTCCTGCCGGCGTCTGAATTGTTCGTGTTGTGCCTACTGTATCATACCTTGCCGCCAGATCAGCGACATAAGCTGCTACTTGCTCTCTGTTTACTGCAACTGCCATATTCGCATCGGCAGCAAGCCACTGTGAGATCAGGGTTCGATCTACAACTTCTGTATTCGGGTTCAAGTCATAAGTGATTGCTGCATTCAAATAGCTGTTCATCGTATCTTTCGCCGCTACAACCTCCTGAGACTGTGATGTAAACTGCGGTTTTGCATAACATCCTTCCGATTCCATTTCAAGCATCGGCTGAAACTGATGAATCGCCTCTGCCACTTTTGTACGGAATACTTCATCATTGACCTGTGTTCCATATGTTTCAGGCTGAATTACATATTCTGTTCCATTAAATACCGGCACAGCTGAAACAGGCGGTGTCTGATTCTCCGGCTGCATAATCGTCAGTGATATAATCTTCTCATTCAGAGCATTTTCATCATATTTTACCCCGATGCTAGTCTGAACTTTATCTTTCTTCCAAAATGCCTGCGGCCATAGAAATGGATTCTGTTTGTCAAGATACTTTTTCAGTTCTGTGCCCGGCTGATATTTCAGACCGATTTCGGAACCTAAAATCTGTTCCTGCCCTCCATCCAGTTCTTTCAATGTCAATGTGTAACCACTTACCTGAGATTCCATATACTTTTCCACATCTGCAACCGTTTTCCCGGAAAAATCTTTCCCGTTGATCTCTGTAAAAAAGTAGTAGTGCTCCTGAAAATAAAAAGCAGCTCCAAAATAAACTGCCAGAAGCACACCCAAAATACTTCCTACAGTAATACCGATAATCTTACGACGTTTTTTTTCGTTTTTTATAATTTTCAAGCTCTTCTTCATATGATTCTTCTTCGTCTGAAAACTCATCATCTTCCTCGGAATCATCGTACTCATCTTCATATTCTTCTTCCTCAGAATCATCGTATTCGTCTTCATACTCATCTTCCTCAGAAGCATCGTATTCGTCTTCATACTCATCTTCCTCAGAAGCATCGTATTCGTCTTTATACGCTTCTTCAGAATTGTCGTAATCATCTTCATGGGCACGCCAATTCTGATCTATATCTTCTTGAGATTTTATATCTTTCTTCTTGCTCATGCGGTACTCTCCTTACTATTTCTGTCCATATGCGGTCATTATAATACGAAAAAAACGAAAAGTACAGTCCAAAATAAGGATTGCCTGTTTTTTTATCATCTTATATAATGAATGTAACATTTTGTTACAAACATGTCATTTACATACAATATTTGTCAATTATTCGAAAAATATTACTTCAGAAAGGATGATTTTATGTCTGGATCAATTTACGGACAACTTTTTACAATTACAACATGGGGAGAATCCCACGGAGCCGGCATTGGCGTCATTATTGACGGCTGTCCTGCCGGACTTCTGCTGGAGGCTAGCGATATTCAACACTATTTAAATAGGAGAAACCCGGTCAAAGTCGTTTTACTACTGCAAGAAAAGAAAATGATTCTGTAGAAATCCTCTCCGGCGTTTTTGAAGGCCGCACAACCGGAACTCCCATCTCTCTTCTTGTCAGAAACACAGATCAGCATTCCAAAGATTACGGCAATTTAAAAAACTGCTATCGGCCCGGACACGCTGATTACACCTTTGACAGCAAGTTTGGATTCCGGGACTATCGCGGCGGCGGACGTTCTTCCGGACGGGAAACAATCGGTCGTGTCGCTGCCGGCGCTATTGCTGCCAAAATTCTTAAAGAATTGAATATCCACGTTTGTGCATATACGAAAGCAATTGGTCCTGTTGTGATCAAATCATCCGAGTATGATTTCTCACAGCTTGGAGAAAATCCTCTTTATATGCCCCATAAGGAAAAAGCTATCCTGGCATCTGAATATCTTTCTGACTGTATTTCCCGTCAAGATTCCTGCGGCGGAATTATTGAATGCCAGATTACCGGAATGCCTTCCGGTATTGGCGATCCTGTATTTGAAAAACTGGATGCGAATCTGGCTAAGGCAGTTCTCTCTGTCGGGGCGGTAAAAGGATTTGAAATCGGAGACGGCTTTACAGCAGCCTGTGCAATGGGAAGTGAACATAACGATTCTTTCTGCTCTGAAACGACAGAATCCGGACCAAAAATTTCCAAACGGACAAACCATTCCGGAGGGGTACTTGGCGGAATGAGCGATGGCAGTACCATTTGTTTCCGGGCTGCTGTAAAACCGACGCCATCTATTTCACATCCGCAGAAGACAGTCACTGCATCCGGTGAAGAAATAGAGCTGAGTATTCATGGAAGACATGATCCGATTATCGTTCCAAGAGCTGTTGTCGTCATAGAATCTATGGCCGCTATTACTGTTCTTGATGCACTTTTAAAAAATATGAGCTCCCGCATGGATTCTTTGCTTCGTTTCTATCAGTAATGCTTGCATTTTTCGACAAAACATATATAATTTAAGAAGATTATTCAGAACAGTCAGACATTTGACATATTATCATGTACAGGAGGGTATCACGTGGCGAATAAATTAATTGACATTGTTAATATTTCTAAATCTTATGGGGATAATCTTGTCCTCGATGAATTGAATCTCTACATCCGGGAGAACGAATTTCTGACTCTGCTTGGACCGAGTGGATGTGGAAAAACAACTTTACTTCGAATTCTTGGCGGATTTGAAACTCCGGACTCCGGAAAAGTTATTTTCGATGGCAAAGACATTACGAATCTTGCTCCGAATAAACGTCAGCTGAATACCGTATTTCAGAAATATGCACTCTTCACACATATGACAATTGCTGAAAATATTGCTTTTGGATTAAAGATTAAAGGCAAATCGAAAGCCTATATTCAGGATAAGATTAAATATGCATTGAAACTTGTAAACCTGGATGGATTTGAAAACCGCTCTGCCGACTCTCTAAGCGGCGGACAGCAGCAGCGAATCGCCATTGCAAGAGCGATTGTCAATGAACCAAAGGTACTCCTTCTTGACGAACCTCTCGGCGCTCTTGACTTAAAACTTCGCCAAGATATGCAGTACGAGTTGATCCGACTGAAAAATGAACTTGGAATCACTTTTATTTATGTTACCCATGATCAGGAAGAAGCCCTTACCATGTCCGACACCATTGTTGTCATGAATCAGGGCTATATTCAGCAGATTGGTACACCGGAAGATATTTACAATGAACCGGAAAATGCTTTCGTGGCAGACTTCATCGGTGACAGTAATATTATTTCAGGACGCATGATCCGAGACCGCCTTGTCAACATCCTCGGCGCAGATTTCGAGTGTGTTGATACCGGATTTGGACGCAACCGTCCGGTCGATGTTGTAATTCGCCCGGAAGATATTGATCTCGTCAAACCAAACGAAGGCGTTATTAACGGAATTGTCACACACCTGATTTTCAAAGGTGTACACTATGAGATGGAAGTCTCTGCAAACAATTATGAACTGCTCGTCCACAGTACCGATATGTTTCCGGTTGGTACAGAAGTTGGAATCCGAGTAGATCCATTTGATATCCAGATTATGAACAAACCGGAATCTGAAGATGAGGAGGCTGTAAACATTGAAGAATAACGAAACCGCTATGAAAAAAGATTTTTTTTCCGATCGGGTTCGGGAGATTTTTCTTCGCTGGAAAAATGAATGCGGAAAAAACAAAAAGAAATATCTTGCCGGCCCATATCTGTTCTGGTCTGTCTCTTTTACGATCATCCCGTTGTTGATGATCTTCTATTACGGACTGACCGATGCAGACGGTGCATTTACGTTCGCAAATATTGCTGAAATCACGACTCCGGAGAACTTGAAAGCGCTCGGTCTTGCGCTCCTGCTCTCTCTTATCAGTACTTTGATCTGCCTGATCCTTGCCTATCCGCTGGCAATGATCCTTGCGAATTCCAACGTAAATCATACAAGTTTTCTTGTGTTGATCTTCATCCTCCCAATGTGGATGAATTTTCTTTTGCGTACGCTTGCATGGCAGACACTGCTTGAGAAAAACGGTGTTATCAACAGCATCCTCGGATTCTTCCACCTTCCGGCGCTGGAAATTATTAATACGCCTTATGCAATCATTCTCGGTATGGTATATAATTTCCTGCCGTTCATGGTATTGCCAATCTACAATGTTCTCGTAAAGATTGACAAAGATGTTATCCACGCCGCAAAAGATCTTGGCGCCAATAATGTACAGACATTTTTCAAAATCATTGTACCCCTCAGCCTCCCGGGCATCATCAGCGGAGTTACAATGGTATTTATTCCTGCACTGACAACTTTCGTCATCTCCGATCTTCTTGGCGGAAGTAAAATTCTGCTCATCGGCAATGTCATTGAACAGGAATTTAAGCAGAGCAGTAACTGGAACGTGGGAAGCGGACTTTCCATTGTACTGATGATCTTCATCCTCATCAGTATGGCCATCATCGGCAAATACGATAAAGACGGGGAGGGTACGGCATTCTAATGAAAAAAATATTACAGAAAACTTATTTAGGAATTATTTTCTTTCTTTTATATGCACCAATCGTCACATTGATGATTCTTTCATTTAATAATTCCAAAACCCGCGCAAAATGGGGCGGCTTTACCGGGAAATGGTACGTTCAGCTCTTTCAGAATGAACAGATCATGAATGCGCTCTATACCACACTCATCATTGCCGTACTGGCAGCCGCAATTGCCACAGTTCTCGGAACAATGGCTGCCATTGGAATCCAGGCTATGAAGCAGCGGAGCAAAACGATTACACTTGGTATCACAAATATTCCAATGCTTAACGGTGAAATCGTAATGGGAATTTCTCTCATGCTGCTTTTTATTGCGGGACGTATCAATCTCGGATTCGGTACAATCTTAATGTCACATATTACTTTTTGTGTTCCTTATGTTGTACTTAATGTTCTTCCGAAATTAAAACAGACAAGCCGTTATACTTACGAAGCCGCACTGGATCTCGGTGCGTCACCGCTCTACGCATTTTTTAAAGTAGTATTCCCGGATATCCTTCCAGGTGTTATTTCCGGCTTTCTGCTAGCATTTACAATGTCCCTTGATGATTTTGTGATTACGCACTTCACGAAAGGTCCCGGAATTGATACATTATCTACAAAGATCTACAGCGAAGTGCGAAAAGGAATCAAACCGGAAATGTATGCGCTGTCCACCCTTTTATTCGGTACTGTTTTAATTCTCTTACTGCTTGTGAATATGGAACCGGATACAACTGCAAAATCGTCTAAAACCTCTCGCAGATTTTCTCATTTTCTGCAGAAAAAACCGGTGCGGATCTTCTTACGCCGCGTTGTTCCTGCTGTGATGGCACTTGTTATCATCGCCGGCGGATTTTTCTATGGTTCAAAAGAAACGATTACAGGCGATAACCAGGTTGTTGTATACAACTGGGGTGAATACCTGGATCCGGAAACAATCACACTCTTTGAAGAAGAAACCGGAATCAATGTTGTTTACGAAGAGTTTGAAACAAATGAGATTATGTATCCAAAGGTACAGTCCGGCGCCATTGCCTATGATGTTGTCTGCCCTTCGGATTACATGATCCAGCGCATGATTGAAAATGATCTGCTGGCAGAAATTAACTTCGACAACATTCCAAATATCAAAAATATCGGTTCTACCTATATGAAAACTTCACAGCAGTTTGATCCGGAAAATAAGTATTCTGTTCCTTACTGCTGGGGTACTATTGGTATTCTCTACAATAAAACAATGGTAGATGAACCAATTGACAGCTGGTCTGTTCTTTGGGATGAGAAATACAAAGATAACATTCTGATGCAGGACAGCGTCCGGGATGCTTTCGCCGTTGCATTAAAGCTCTCCGGTCACTCTTTAAATTCTGCAGACCTTGATGAACTGACTGCTGCCAGAGATCTTTTGATTGAGCAGAAGCCGCTTGTACAGGCCTATGTCATTGACCAGGTGCGCGATAAAATGATCGGAAATGAAGCAGCGATTGGCGTCATTTATTCCGGAGAAGCGATTTATACACAGAATGAAAATAAGGATTTGGAATATGTAGTTCCAAAAGAAGGCTCTAATGTCTGGATCGATTCCTGGGTTATCCCAAAAAATGCAAAACATAAGGAAAATGCAGAAGCATTTATCAATTTCCTCTGCCGTCCTGACATTGCGAAAATGAACTTTGACTACATTACCTACTCTACGCCAAATGAAGCCGCTCGTGCACTGATTGAAGATGAAGCTCTTCGAAATAACACGATTGCTTTCCCTGGCCCGGAGATTTTAGACCGCTGTGAAACTTTTTCTTATCTCGGCGATGAAACAAATGATATTTACAATGAACTCTGGAGAGAGGTAAAATCCAATTAATACGGGAGTTTCCAAATGAAGCGAATATTTTACTACACGATTCCACTGAAATTTAATAATACCCCTCTGCTTGACTTCCTAAAAGCAGAGGGGTACTCCCATCAGGTTATTACGCACCTGAAACGAACGATGAACGGAATCCTTCTGAACGGAATCTGGGCACATACATGGGATATTCTTCACACGAATGACTATCTGACCATTCAGCTTGTGGAAAATGTCTCCTCTGAAAATATCGTTCCTGCAGACCTTCCTCTGAATATCATCTATGAAGACGAAGATCTCCTTGTGATCAATAAGCCTGCAGGCATGCCAATTCACCCCTCTCAGGGAAATTATGACAATACACTGGCCAATGCACTGGCATGGCATTATCTCTCACTTGGCGAACCTTTTACTTACCGGTGTATCAATCGACTGGACAAAGACACAACAGGACTTCTCATCGTAGCAAAACATATGTACAGTGCTTCTTTGCTCTATCATATGTCTGCTGAGCGAAAGATCAGCCGGACTTATCTTGCAATTGCCGAAGGAGAAGTTCCGGAAGAAGGAACCATTACTGCTCCGATTGCCCGGGCAGAAGGCTCTACCATTGAACGCTGTGTTGACGAAGAACGTGGTGAAACTGCCTGTACTCATTTCAAACGTATTTCCTATAAAGATGGATATTCTCTCGTCTCATTAAAGCTTGAGACAGGAAGAACCCATCAGATCCGTGTCCATATGAAATATATCGGGCACCCTCTTCCGGGCGATTTTCTCTATCATCCGGACTATTCACGGATTCACCGGCAGGCACTTCATTCTTTTAAACTGTCCTTCCAACATCCTATTACAGGAGAACCAATGGCATTTCAGGCACCAATTCCTGATGATATGAAAGTTTTCTTATAAACGATTGGAAATGTTCATAAAAATACCGCTGACTTCCGGAAACATAAGTTCCGATGCAGCGGTATTTTTGTATTTTTACTTTTCTATGCCTCGAAGCAGCTTCCGCCAATGAATTCACGGATGAGAGAATTGGTTGGCACAATCTCACTTCGACATCCCACAAAATAATCCAGAAACTTCAAAAGGCGTTTCGCCTCCGGATACTCTTTACAGTGCTTATCAATTCCAAAAAGAATCGGTTCGGCATATTGTTTCAGTACAGCCAGTTCATAGATTAGCGCAGAATTAAACATCACATCTGCCTCTTCCTGATACGGAAAGATATTCTCTTCCTCTCCCCGTCTGACGGAAGGCCACATAGCAATGGTCTGCTGTGCGGTTGTTCCTCTTGTTCTTGCATCTCTTACCATACGCCGGATCAAACGTCCGTCTGTTGTCGGAATCCGGTTATGCTCATCAATATTTAACTGCGTCAGCGCACTGATATAGATTTTGAATTTATTCTCTTTTGGAAGCTCATATGTCAGTGCATCATTCAGACAATGGATTCCTTCAATAATCAGAACATCATTCTTACCTAATTTCATCGTATTGCCCCGATATTCTCGTTTGCCTGTCTTAAAATTAAAGGTCGGCATGGCAACTTCTTTCCCTTTCAGCAATTCATTCAAATCCCGATTCAACAGTTCGGTATCGATTGCTTCAATGCATTCAAAATTATAGTTCCCATCTGCATCCAACGGAGTATCTTCCCGATTGTGGAAATAGTCATCCGCACCAATCGCATGCGGGATCAAACCATTCACACGGAGCTGAATCGCCAGACGTTTGGCAAAAGTAGTCTTTCCGGAGGAGGAAGGTCCTGCAATCAGAACAAATTTCACTTGAGACCTCTCTGCGATCATTGTTGCAATTTCAGCTATTTTCTTTTCCTGCAGCGCTCCTGAACGAGAATCGCTTCATGCTCGTCACCTTTTGTAATACGTTCATTGAGATCTCCTACATTTTCAATGTTCTGCATATCTCCCCATCTGGTAGATTCTTTCAATACTTGAAAAAGCTTCATTTGAGGTTCAAAATCCGGTACCTTTTTCGGGGATGATGCTTCCGGCATCTGGAGTACAAATCCCTCTTCCAGCAAATATAACTTGAAATATTTCAGATATCCGGCATCCGGCACCATATATCCATAGTAGTAATCCTCGAATTCGTTCATACGGTAAATATTCACACTGGAACTTCTGCGGTATTCAAATAATTTTGCTTTATCTGTCATGCCATACTTTTCAAATAAATCCACCGCATTGTCTGTACTGATGGAACGCTTTTTGATCGGCATCCGCTGTTCGACCATATGTTTCATATATTCTTCTACCTGATCAAGAAATGCTGATCCAGTTTCAGATTGCCTTCTACGGTACAATAGTATCCTTTGCTGACCGAGTAATGGATTCTCACTTTCTTTACCTGATCCTGGCCGCCAACATCATGTACCGCTTTTACAAGCATCAGACACATACTTCTGCGGTATGTTTGAATTCCGATTTCCTCTGATGTTGTCACAAAGGAAATGGCACAGTTTCTTTTTACTTTTTTCCGCAGCTCCCGGAGCTTTCCATCCGCAAATACGAGTACAATATCATTCTCATATCTGTCCTGGAACTCCTCTGCAATTTGCTGATATGTGGTTCCCGCCTCATATTGTCTCTCTTCCCCGTCTACAATGACTGTATAAAGCTCCATCTGCAACTACCTCCTTACGGTCTATAAACTCCAAAATGGATGTGTAATCGGCTCTTTCATAATCTCAAACTCAGACCAGTTCCTTTTAAAAAACTGTTCCATTTCATCCATGAAAATATGTTCCAGTCCATAGTGCCCTGCATCAATGACTGCAAGTCCTCTGGCTACCGCATCAATCCCGTCATGATGGCCAATATCTCCGGTAATCAGCACATCAACGCCCTTTTCGACCGCTTCGCTAATTTCATCTTTCCCTGATCCCGGAACGACTGCGACCTTTTTTATCTGCTTTTGCCGATCTCCAAAACTTCTTACATCGGGCAATGCAAAGATTTTCTTTACCTGTGCTGCACACCTTTCTAAAGACATACGCTCCGGCAGCATCCCTATGCAGCCGATTCCTTTCTCTTTCACACTGCCTTTTTCTTCCATCTGCAGCGTCACCTCTAACGGTTCTGTATCTGTCAGCAAAAGCCTCTCTGCCGCTGCTTCTCCCATTCTCATAACATCATAATTCGTGTGCATGGCGTAATAGGAAATATCTTCCCGGATTAAACGCAGTAATCGTCTTCCGATAAAATCATCATCGGTAATCCGTTTGATTGAGGAAAACAAAAGCGGGTGATGTGTCACAAGCAGATCAGCCTTCCACGCTGCTGCATGTTCGATCACCTCATCTGTCGCATCCAACGCCAAATACAGTCTTTTCACTTCTTTTTCTTTCCGGCCTGCCAGCAATCCCACATTATCCCAGGAACATGCTGCTGTTTTTGGAAAGGTTTCTTCAATCTTCGCTGTAATTTCTCTGCAAAGCATCTCTTCTACTCCTGTTCATACATTCGGCAGGCATTCTCTATGACGAGAATCTCATGCTGTAATACTTCTATTCTTGTTTTCACATGCTCTCCCGGAAGTTTCTGAAGCTCCTGAAGAATCTCTTGTTTTGTACGGCGTTCTTTTTCAAGAAATTCACGCAGCACCGGATGTTTTTCCTTTAATAATAAACGTCCATAGCAATATTCTTCCTCACGATAAGGTTCTTCACAGCCTTTTCTTACTTTCATCATCGGATAATATTTTCCGTCTTCTTTTACCATATTCTCAGCCACGCTGCAATATCCATGTTCGCAGAGATATTTCCGAACTTTCGCAAGCTCCGACTGCGGCTGCAAAATACAAGTACTCATCTCTTCCAGTACACTGCAGCCTTCTTCCAGAATCTTTATGATAAGATTGCCGCCCATTCCGGCGGCAATCATACAGTCAGCCTCCCCCGGCGCAAGCGCTCCCAGTCCGTCTGACAATCTTGTTTCTATGTAATTACCAAGTCCATGACCGGTAATGTGTTCTCTTGCACGCTCAAGAGGTCCTTTTCCAACATCCATAGCGAATGCTTTCTGACAGATTCCCTCTTCTACAAGCCAGATTGGAATGTATGCATGATCTGTTCCAATATCTGCCGGCCTGCTTCCGGCGTCTACAAGCGCCGCTACTGCGGCTAATCGTTTTGACAGTTCCATTGTTTCCTCTAATCCAGATAATCCCGAAGCTTACGGCTGCGGCTCGGATGACGGAGCTTTCTAAGCGCCTTTGCCTCAATCTGACGAATTCGTTCACGGGTAACATCAAATTCCTTGCCGACTTCTTCCAGTGTTCTGGCGCGTCCGTCATTCATTCCAAAGCGAAGACGTAATACTTTCTGCTCACGTTCTGTCAATGTGTTGAGTACTTCGCTGAGCTGTTCTTTCAGAAGTGTGGCTGCCGCTGCCTCTGCCGGCACCGGTACATTATCATCCTGAATAAAGTCTCCAAGATGGCTGTCTTCTTCTTCACCGATCGGTGTCTCAAGAGATACCGGTTCCTGTGAGATCTTCAGAATTTCTCTGACACGTTCCACCGGCATATCCATCTCTTCTGCAATTTCCTCCGGCGTAGGTTCTCTTCCGAGTTCCTGAAGTAACTGACGGGAAACACGGATTAATTTATTAATCGTCTCCACCATATGCACCGGAATACGGATTGTTCTTGCCTGATCAGCAATCGCACGGGTAATTGCCTGACGAATCCACCATGTCGCATAAGTACTGAACTTAAATCCTTTCTGATAATCAAACTTTTCTACTGCCTTAATCAGACCAAGATTTCCCTCCTGGATCAAATCAAGAAACAGCATTCCACGCCCTACATAACGCTTTGCAATACTTACAACAAGACGAAGATTGGCCTCTGCAAGACGTTTTTTCGCATCTTCATCTCCATCTGCCATACGTTTTGCAAGCTCAATTTCTTCCTCGGCGCTCAGAAGCGGTACTTTACCGATTTCTTTCAGATACATACGAACCGGATCTTCAATACTGATTCCATCCGGAACAGACAGATCAATCTTCTCCATATCTACGTCATCTTCTTCTGACAGCACCATATCAAGATCGTCTACATCCAGATCATCTGTATCATCGCTGATACGCAGTACATCAATATTCTTTGCTTCCAGATATTCAAAAATCTTCTCCATCTGGTCCGAATTCAATTCCATATCTGCAAAGAAATCATTCACTTCCTGCAGTTCCAGAATTCCTTTCTTCTTTTTGCCGAGTGCAAGAAGTTCTTTTAGTTTTTCCTGCAGTTTTACGGTATTCTCCTCCATGTGTTCCTTCCTCTCTGCTTTCTTCGGAACTCCGAAAAAAGCTCTGTTTATATTTTATCCTCAATTAATAGAAATATGCAGTCTTGAAAGGTCTTGAAGCGCCTTCTTTTCTTCCATTAAACGCTGAAGTCCTCCGATATCAGTAGGCGCAAGATGCTGTGTCGCATACTCTACGCTATGTTGTTTTACACGAATGATTGTTTCCTTCAGAGCTTTTTCCTGCTCTTCTTTCGTAGTAAGTTCCCGAATTTTTGTGTGGAATAAAGCCGCCACTTGCCGGTGTTCTTCCTCATCTGTAAAATGATTCATGATCCTTGCCGGATTCACTTCACCGGCATCATGCTGCTCATACAGAAGTTCTGCCACTGTATGATACAATTCGGTTGTAAAATCTCCCGGCTGAATATAACGTCTAATCTGCTCAAACAGACTTTCATCCTCTATCAGCCATGTCAATAATAACTTCTGAGAAGTCATATTTCCATCTTCCCGCATATGGTCTTTTCCCTGTGCTGTTAATGGCTTTTTGACGGGTGCGGCAAGTCCGCTCTGAATCGCCATCTTCGCCACAAGCTTTCGAAGTTCCTCATAACCGGTATGATAAATTCCGGCTACCGCCTCGATATAGTTATTGCGCTCAATCTCTTCTTCAAACTCGCCAAGACGCCTTGCAGCTTCCCTTATAAATTCCGTTTTCCCTTCAGGAGAATTCATATCATAACTGCGTTCCAATACTTCCAGCGAAAACAGGAAGCCATTTCGCGCTTTCTGGATTCTCTCTTCAAATGCCTGTGCACCGAGATGTTTGATAAATTCATCCGGATCTTTATAAGGATCCATTCGAATCACTTTCGCTGTAATTCCCGCTTCTTTTAAAATCGGGACTGCCCGCAATGCAGCCTTTGTACCGGCTTCATCGCTGTCGTAAGTCAGATAGACTTCATTGACATACCGTTTGATCAGCTGTGCATGTCCTGCCGTCAGTGACGTTCCAAGTGATGCCACCGCATTACTAAATCCTGCCTGATGCAGCGAAATCACATCCATATACCCCTCACAGATCAGAAAATACGGCTTTCTTGATGTTCTGGCGCGGTTCAGTCCATACAGATTCCGGCTTTTATCAAAAATCGGCGTCTCCGGGGAGTTAAGATATTTTGGCTTTGCATCTCCCATGACTCTGCCGCCAAATCCAATTACTTTATTATTCACATCCATGATCGGAAACATAACACGATTCCAAAACTTATCATAAACGCCATTTCGTTCATCGATCGTAATGAGTCCCGCCTGTTGGAGCAATGTATCCGAATAGCCTTTCATTTTCAGATAGCGGTACAGATCATCGCTGTATTTGTTAGAATAACCAAGCCCAAATGCAACAATTGTCTCATCACTCAGCTCCCGATCTTTCAGATAGCGGTACGCCTGCTGTCCATGTTCTGATTTTAATTGTGCATAATAATACTTGGCAGCCAGCTTATTGATCTCCAGAAGCTGCATTCGCAGATCTGCCTTTGCTTTCGCCTCCTGAGAATACTCTACTTCCGGAAGATCGATTCCTGCCCGCTCGGCAAGCATTTTCAGAGCTTCCACAAAAGTAAAATTCTCATACTCCATAATAAAGGTAAATACGTTTCCACCTGCTCCACATCCGAAGCAGTAATACATCTGCTTCTCCCGGCTCACAGAAAATGACGGAGATTTCTCATTATGGAATGGACACAGCCCAAAATATGAACTTCCTTTTTTCTGAAGTTTTACATATCCGGAAATCACATCTACAATATCATTTCTGGATCGCACTTCTTCAATAATCTCATCAGAATAGTACACCACTGTCTCCTTTCCGCTTATTTACGCTGAATTTTAAGAAGATCCTGATAAAAATCCCCTCTATATATTATATTCGACAAAAGTTCGTGATTTCCTTTAAAAATTCCAAGATTCTGGAATAAAATTTTCCTGAAAGATTTTAATCGCATAAGTGTCCGTCATACCTGCGATATAATCACAGATCACCCGCTCCCGATGCTCCCCCGCATCGATCATGGCCAGATATTTATCCGGAAGCTTTTCGATATGCGTCTCATAGAAATGATACAGACTTTGAATCATATGAACTGCCTTTTCTTCTTCTCCCTTTGCCACCGGATTTTGATACACATGCTGAAACATAAATTTTCTCAGCCCCATCGTTGCTTCCTCAATATCCGGGGACATTCTGATAAACGGGCGGTTCATACTGTTGACAATCACATTATGTACCATCGTATTTAACCGTTCAGAAGATGTTTCGCCAAGCACACGCCTGTACATTTCCGGTATATCTGCCTCCACAAGAACACCGCCCCGTACTGCATCATCAATATCATGATTGATGTAGGCAATCTTATCTGACAGACGTACAATCTGTCCCTCCAGCGTCTGAGGAGTTCCGCTCGTCTTATGATTTAGTATTCCATCCAGCACTTCATAAGTCAAATTCAGCCCTTGTCCCTGCTTTTCAAGCTTTTCTACCACTCGGATACTCTGCTTATTGTGCGAAAATCCTTCCCGACAGACTGCATTCAGCGCACGCTCTCCTGCATGCCCAAACGGTGTGTGCCCAAGATCATGTCCTAGTGCGATTGCTTCTGCCAGATCCTCGTTAAGCCGCAATGCCTTGGCAATTGTTCGCGCATTCTGCGATACTTCCAGTGTATGCGTCAGCCGTGTGCGGTAGTGATCTCCTTTCGGCTGAAGAAATACCTGTGTTTTCTGCTTCAGCCTGCGAAATGCCTTTGAGTGAAGAATCCGGTCGCGATCCCGTTGAAACACCGGGCGGATATCACACTGCGGCTCCTCCCGTTTTCTTCCCTGTGAATCTTTGCTTTTCATAGCATAAAGACTCAAGTATTCATATTCTCTTTTTTCAAGCTGTTCCCGGATTGTCATACACTCGCTCCTTTCTCTTCCGTACGTTTCTTTTTACACGATACGTTCCCATTACTCTTATTATAGCGAAATTCCTTCTTTATGCAAACGATCCCCTCTTTAATTTTTTTATTTTCCAAAAAAAATCTTGAATCCATAAGCCATTTTCCTTTATAATAGCCTCTGGAATTTTTATACAAAATAAATTTAAGAAGGGTGATACTATGGAAAAAGATATGACTGCCGGAAGCCCGGCAAAGATGATACTGAATTTTACAATCCCTTTATTTCTCGGAAATGTATTTCAACAATTTTACAGTATGGCAGATACCGTCATCGTCGGTAAGTTCGTAGGTACAAAAGCGTTGGCTGCCGTTGGTTCCACCGGTACGATCATGTTTCTCATTGTAACCAGCCTGATCGGTATGACTGCCGGTTTTACTGTCCTGACTGCCCAGCGCTTTGGAGCCGGTGATCTTGCCGGAATGCGAAAATCTGTAGCCATGTCCGGAATTCTCTCTGCCATCATTTCGATTCTTATTACAATCATCAGTATGGCGGGAATGAAATCCCTTTTGACAGTAATGAATACACCGCAAGACATTTTCCATGATGCATATGTATATATTATGATCATCTGCGGCGGGATTGTAGCACAGATTCTCTATAATCTGCTCTCCAGTATTTTAAGAGCCCTTGGAAACAGCAAGGTTCCTCTTTACTTTTTGATTTTTGCAGCCCTTATGAATATTGTCCTGGATCTTGTCTTCATTATCGGCTTTCATCTGGGTGCAGCCGGAGCAGCCTACGCCACCGTCATCTCCCAGGGGCTTTCCGGCGTTCTTTGCCTGATCTATATTATTAAGAAAGTACCTATTCTGAAGATGACAAAAGATGACTGGCGTATGGACTGGATTGTTGTAAAATTTCAGCTGACCATTGGGCTTCCGATGGCTTTCCAGTATTCGATCACAGCCATCGGTACACTCATGGTACAGTCCGCTCTTAATATTCTTGGCTCCACTATGGTCGCCGCTTTCACAGCCGCATGTAAGATTGAACAGGTTGTAACACAGGCATTTATCGCTATGGGAACTACCCTTTCCGTCTATTCTGCCCAGAACATGGGAGCCGGCAAAGTCAAACGAATCCGGCAGGGATTTCGCGCTGCTACCTGGATGAGTTTTGTTTACGCCATCCTCAGCGGACTTCTCATCATGACTGTCGGCAAATATATGACGGTTTTCTTTGTTTCAGGAAATATTGGAGAAATTATGGATGCAGTAGATATTTATCTGAAATGTGTCGGCATCTTCTTCATTCCATTAGCAGTAGTCAATCTCTACCGGAACGGAATTCAGGGAATGGGATTTGGACTTCTTCCGATGATGGCGGGAATTGCCGAATTGATCGGACGAGGCGTTACTGCCATCATTGCTTCCCGCCATGCAAGTTATCTCGGCATCTGTCTTGCAAGTCCTGCCGCCTGGATTCTTGCCGGAGCACTTCTTATTGTCATGTATTTTTATATCATGAAACATAAAATGCCAATCTCAGAAGAAACTACTCCTTAACGAAAAAGCTTCCCTCCGCATCTTGGAAGGAAGCTTTTGATTATGATTCTTTATTTTTCTCTTTGGCAATACGCTTTTCAATTGCATCTGCCACTGTCTCCAGCACCTTGATTCTTGCAAAACGCTTGTCATTGCCTTCTACAACAATCCACGGCGCATATGGCGTAGAAGTGCGGATCAGCATTTCATTTACTGCTTCTTCGTAGGCATCCCATTTCTCACGGTTACGCCAGTCTTCTTCCGTAATCTTCCACTGTTTTTCCGGATTTTCCTGACGCTCACGGAAGCGCTTTGCCTGTTCTTCCTGATCAATATGCATCCAGAACTTCAGCACAATTGCACCTGCGTCTGCCAAGTCTTTCTCCATATCGTTAATTTCCCGATAAGCGCGTTTCCATTCCTGTTCGGTGCAGAATCCTTCAATCCTTTCTACCATAACCCGCCCATACCATGTCCGGTCATAGATTGCAATGTGTCCGGCTTTTGGCATTGTTTTCCAAAATCTCCAAAGATAATGATGTACTTTCTCGATATCATTCGGCGCACAGACCGGATTGACAACAAATCCTCTCGGATCCATCTTCGCTGTCAACCTCCGGATAGCCCCTCCTTTTCCTCCGGCATCCCATCCTTCAAATCCAATCACAACCGGAATCCTTCTGCGATATAATTCATTATGAAGCAATGCGATTTTTTTCTGAAGTTTTTTTAATTTCTTTTTATATGTCTCCCTCGGACAAGTCAGTGACAGATCTGTTTTTGAAAGCGTGGATACTTCCAGTTCTTTCCACAGGCTGTCTTCCGCTTTCTGATGTTTTTCTTCCTGAATGCGTTCTTTCTGAACTCTTTTTGCCGCTGTTTCCAACGCTTTATTCACAATTGTTAAGATCTTTACCTCTGCAAATCTCTTATCAACTGCTTCTACAATATTCCACGGTGCATAATCGGTATCTGTTTTCTGCAGCATCTCTTCATTCAGCGCTTCATACTGTTCAAAAGCTCTGTTCCGCTTCCAGTCTTCTTTCGTCACACGCCAGGCAGTCTCTTTAGATTTTTCCAGCTTCTCAAACCGTTGTTTCTGCTCTTTCTTATCAATATCCAAAAACAATTTAATCAATACCATACCACCATCTGTAATCTGACGTTCAAACGACAGTATGGAACGAAAAGCATTCTCTACCGTATGCTCATCTGACTTTTTTTCAAAGCGTTCTGCCAATACTTTCTGATACCAGCTGCTGTCAAAAATGCTTATATTGCCATTCGCCGGCATCTTATCCCAGAATCTCCACAAAAACGGATGCATCCGTTCTTCTTCCGTCTCGTTTTTTACTGCATAAACCCGAAAACCTCTTGGATCCAGATTCTGAATCATCCGACCAATCTGAACTCCTTTTCCGGAAGCATCATAGCCCTCAAATACAATCATTACCGGGATATCAAGCTGTCTGCACAAGCGCTGCAGTTCACCGAGCCGCTGTCCAAGCTGTGATACCCGCTTTTGATATTCATCTTTGTCCATTTTCTTTGTTAAGTCAATTTTCTCCAGCATAATATCCTCCTGTCTTTATTCATCTGCATCTTTGAGGATAATTATACGCTTTTTTCAGAAAATTTTCTATGAATTCTTAACGGAATCTTTTTCCAGTTCTTTTCTGACTGGTGCGTATACAGATCATAATAATGACCTCTCTGTGCCATTAATTCTTCGTGGCTTCCCCGCTCAATAATATCTCCGTCTTGAACGACAAGAATAATGTCTGCCTGCCTGATCGTGGAAAGGCGGTGTGCAATGATAAAAGAAGTCCGATCCTGGAGCAGATAGTCAACTGCTTCCTGAATTAACTGCTCTGTCTCTGTATCGATAGAAGCTGTAGCCTCATCAAGAATGAAAATAGCCGGATCTGCCAATACTGCGCGGGCAAAAGAAACAAGCTGCTTTTCTCCTGTAGAAAGGGAATCTCCGCCTTCTCCAACATCACTATTCCACCCCTGTTCCAAATGTCGCACGACTTTATCCGCAGATACTCTTGCCGCTGCCGCTTTTACTTCCTCATCTGTTGCTTCCAAACGTCCATAACGAATATTTTCCATGACACTTCCGGAAAACAGATGTGGATTCTGAAGTACATATCCAATATGGCTGTGAAGCCATAACTGACTTCGTTCCCGGTAGTCTCGTCCATCAATTAAGATTCTGCCCTTTGTCGGTTCAAAAAATCTGCAGACAAGATTTACAATGGTGCTCTTTCCGGCTCCTGTTTCTCCAACAATTGCCACTGTTGTTCCTGCCGGTACTTTTAGATTAAAATCTTTCAAAATATATTCGTTTCCATCCGGATATTTAAAAGATACATGTTCAAACTCAATCTCCCCGCGGATTGGCTCAAAGTTTTCTGTTTTCGGTTCAAACACATCTCCATAAGTCTCTGTAACTTCTTTTGTATCGCGGATCTGCGGTTCCTCATCGAGAAGTCCCATTACCCGCTCAATATTCGCCTGAGCTGAAATTAATTCGGACAGGTTTCGGGCAATCTGCTGGATAGGCTCAAACAAATTGACCGCGTACGCCGTAAAAGCCGACAGTGTTCCGATCTCAAGCGCATGATCAAGCACCATCATTCCTCCATTCTTAAGAATGATTGCCGTAGCCACCGATCCAAAGAGTACGATCAGGGAAATATAGACCGCATTTAGTCTTGCCCCACGGATACCGCTCATTCTCATATCCGCTGTTACTTCCCGGAATTCCCGCGTGTTTTTTCCCTCAATCACAAGCGTTTTGGACGTCTTTGCTCCCATAATCCCTTCATTATAGGCGCTGGTAATTTTCGAATTCTGTTTTCGTATTCTTCTGTTCCAGTGCAGAATCCGTTTCTGAAAATATCCGGTCAGGAACACAATAAACGGAACAATCAGAATTACCCAGAGCGCCAATTTGAAATTCAAAAATGACATAGCGATCAGTACACCGATCACATAAGTCAGCGCCCATAAAATATCTACAAGATTCCATGCAATTAATCCGCTGATTCTTCCCGTATCGCTCATAACGCGGGCCAGAATATATCCTACCGGCGTCACATTATAATAAGAAAATGACAATGTCTGCAAATGTTTAAAACATGCAAATCTCATATCTCTTAAGAGATTCAGCTCAATCCTTGTAGAACCCCTTGTAAATACAATTACGCTCAGTGACTGTATTAGAATTACAACGCCATAAACAGCGGCGAATCTCCATATATGTTCTACCGTACCTGCTTCAATAAATTCATCTACTGCATACCGCTGAAACAGCGGCAACATAATATCGATAAGCGCACATACAAGATTAAAAAACAATACGATCGCAAATGTTTTATAAAATGGTTTAAAAAACGGAAGCAATCGTTTCCAGATTTTTAAATCAAATTCACTGCTGTATTCTTTTTCTTCTATCTTCATTGTCAATTACCTCCCTTCTTCCTGCTGTCCCATCTGAATATCATGGATCTTCCGATAAGTTCCTCCAAGTTCCATTAATTCTTCATGAGATCCCATTTCTGTAATTTTTCCATCCGAAAGTACCATAATCTTATCTGCCTGCATCAGCGTAGTAATTCGATGAGAGATCAAAATTACCGTCGCCTGATTCATCCGTTCTTTCAGCGCTGTACGAATCTTAATATCTGTCTCTGTGTCCACTGCTGAAAGCGAATCGTCAAAAATCATAATATCTGCATTTTGCATCAGCATCCGGGCAATCGCAACTCTCTGCTTCTGACCTCCGGAAAGTGTTACTCCCCTCTCTCCTACAATGGTGTCATAACCATCTGTAAAACTGTCGATGGCGCTGTCTACACATGCAATCTCACAAGCTTTCTTAATTTCTCCCAGAGTCGCTTCCTCCAATGTAATACCGATATTTTCCTGAATTGTCCGAGAATAGAGAAACGGTTCCTGCAGTACAAGTCCCACATGTTTTCTAAGATAACTTTTCTGAATATTTCGGATATCGGTATCTCCGATTAAAATCCTTCCTTCTCCTTCTTTCAATTCATATAAACTGTTAATCAAATGTACAAGTGTACTTTTACCGCTTCCTGTCGTTCCCAGGATGGCAAATGTTTTGCCTGCTTCAATAGTAAAATTCAAGTCTTTTACAATTGGCTGCCCCTCTTCGTATCCAAATGTCACATGTTCAAAATGAATATCCTGATTCATCGGAGGTGTGCATGCGCCCGGAGCATCTTTCTCTGATTCACTGTCTAATATGTATGCCAGACGGTCAATAGAAACTCCTGCTTTACTCATTTCCGAAAGTACACGGCCGAGACTTCTTACCGGCCAGATCAATGTCGCATTGTAAGACACCAACGCCAGAAATTCTCCCAGCGTAATATTTCCATTCACTGTTGAAATTGTTCCCAGTGTGATAATCAACATTACCTGAAGACCAGTAATCAAATCTCCTGTTCCCCAGTACAGACTCATAATCTTCCCAAGACGGATCCACATATTAGAAAAATCAATATTTTTTTCCTGAAACCGTTCCGTTTCATAACGCTCCCGTCCAAAAGCCCGAACGACACGGACACCAGTAAGGTTTTCCTGCACTTGTGTAGAAAGCCGTCCCTCCGCCTCATCTGCATCCAGAAATTTATTTCCAATCTTTCCATAAAAATAGCCGGAATAAAGCACAATAACCGGAATAAATATAATTGCGATCATCGTAATCTTCACACTCATTGAAAGCATTACACTGACTGAGAATAAAATCAAAAAGCAAATACGAAATACTTCCAGCAGCTGATTCGTGATAAAGTTTTTAACCACTTCTACATCCGAAGTACATCTCTGAATAATCTCTCCGGTCTGGTGCTTTGTATGCCACTCAAAAGGCAGCGTCTGGATATGTGCAAACAACGTATCTCTAAAATCTTTCACAAAATGCTCAGATCCTTTTGCGGTAAATGTTCTCGCCCAATAATTGCAAAGCATATTCAGACATGCGATGATAATAACCGCTGTTGCTGCGGCAGTCAGCATTGTCCCTGGATCAGCAAACACTTTCAGGCTCTGCGGAAGCGGCTCACTTCCGAGAATAGAATCTACACTCGTTCGAATGATCTGTGGAATAATCGCATTCAATACTGTATTGCCCATTGAAAATATAAGGGCTAATACAAAAAAATGTGTATTTCCTTTTAAAAAACGTAAGATAACTTTTGCCTTCCCCTTCATGATATCCTCCTTTTCACTTACCTTTTCTTATATATCATTTTACATAATATTTTTTGGATGCCAGCTGATCTTGACACGCAAAAGAATATTTATGTTTCATAAATGCACGAAAAAAGAGTATTGCATATGCAATACTCTTTTCATATAGTGCGGAAGATGGGACTTGAACCCACACGATCGCATTGATCACAAGATCCTTAGTCTTGCTCGTCTGCCAGTTCCGACACTTCCGCGTGCCTCATCGGTACTTGTATATAATACTATATATTCTTGCATATGTCAACTACTTTTTTAATTTTTTTTATTTTTTTCTGTAGCTGCTGTATGCAAAGGTTTGGGGCAATCCAACGACTCCCCGGAAGGGAGTCGCCCTCAAAACAATTTGACGTAAATCAAACCCCTATGAAGTTAAACTTCAATTAAGCTAATTTTGATTTTGCAGTCTCTGCTAAAGCTGCAAATCCCTGTGCATCATTTACTGCTAATTCAGCAAGCATTTTTCTGTTGATTTCAACACCTGCTAATTTTAATCCATGCATCATCTTGCTGTAAGATAATCCATTCATTCTAGCTGCAGCATTGATACGGGCAATCCATAACTGTCTCATCTGACGTTTACGCTGTTTTCTTCCTGCGTATGCACTTGTAAGTGCTCTCATTACAGACTGTTTTGCAACTCTATACTGTTTTGATCTAGCTCCTCTGTAACCTTTTGCCAGCTTTAATGTTCTATTGTGTTTCTTCTTTGCGTTCATTCCGCCTTTAATTCTTGCCATCTCTTAATCCTCCTTCAATCTTTCCATTACCTACAGATATGGTAAAATCTTCTTCATGTTCTTTACGTTAGTAGCATCTGTGATTGTTGCATGTCTAAGATTTCTTTTTCTCTTAGCTGATTTCTTTGTTAAGATATGGCTCTTATAAGCTTTGTTTCTTTTTAATTTTCCTGTACCTGTTACTTTGAAACGTTTTGCAGCAGCTCTGCTTGTTTTTATTTTTGGCATAATGTGTTCCTCCTTCATTTTGGTTCACTTTTGTAAACCTGTAAATAATTTATTTTTAACGTTTTTCAGTTAAAACCATACTCATGCTTCTGCCTTCAAGCTTAGCAGGTTTTTCAATAGATGCAACATCTTTCAACAATTCTGCGAAATCATCAAGAATATGCTTACTTGTCTGCATATGCGCCATCTCTCTTCCACGGAAACGAAGCGTAACTTTTACCTTATTTCCTTTTTCGAGGAATTTTCTCGCATTGTTCACCTTTGTGTTTAAGTCATTTCCTTCGATGTTTGGTGACAGACGCACTTCCTTTACTTCGACAGTCTTCTGTTTTTTCTTTGCTTCTTTTTCTTTTCTCGCCTGTTCATAACGATACTTTCCATAATCAATAATTTTGCAAACCGGCGGTTTTGCTGTCGGAGCAATTTTAACCAGATCCAGTTCCGCTTCCTGCGCAAGCTTCATAGCTTCTCTCGCAGACATAATCCCAAGCTGGTCTCCATTTTCTCCAATAAGACGGACTTCTTTGTCTCTGATTTGTTCGTTGATCATTAATTCGCTAATTGTAGTGCACCCCCATCATAATCTCTATGCTTTCATTACCAGGCATAAAAAAAGCGGATAGACAAACTATCCACATATACTTCCATAATACTATCCTTCTGTTCAGATACTATTATATCAATATCAAACCATTAGTCACTCACTTGTGCTAAGGTGAGAGTGGATACTCTGCTTTCTTTTCTCATGCACGTCATATATTATCACATACATATATAACTGTCAAGTGTTTTTCTAATTTTATATGAAATATTTTTTTAATCTTATTGAGATAATTGTGTGATAAATATATGCTATCGTAGATTATTATAAAGTACCTCTAATCAAAAATCAATTACATTCTATAATAGGAGATATTCTTATGAAACACTCTGCAAGAAAAAAAGCTTTACACCGCAAGCCTATGAAAAGAACAGCTAAACACCGTCAGCCTCATCCGGCTTATATGATTCTTTTTATACTGGCTGCTGTTTTTTATTTCGGGATGGCAATCTATTTTTCTTTTCATCTTCTTCCAGGTACAACAATTAACAACATTCCATTTTCTAACAATACATGTGAAAACGTCACAAAATATTTCCGTAATCAGATTCGTGATTATCAATTAACACTTCAGCTTGCAGATGGAAGCACCACAGTGATTGACAGCGCTTCCATTTCTCTTACTTATGATGGCAACAAGGCTATTCAGACGATCTTTGATGAACAGCCGGTATTCGCCTGGCCAGCTTATCTGTGGCGCACGCAGCATCTGACAGTCCCTTTAAATGTTACATATAATATAGAAGCAATGGATTCTGTGCTGCTCTCTTTCGTACCTCCGAGTCCGGAAGCACTCATCCCTTCTGCATCTGCTGAACCAGAATTTAACGGTGACACTTTCGTGATCAGACCGGAAGTCTATGGCAATGAGATAAATCCGGAACAACTCCGTAAAACGATTGACCATGCAGTTACCACGCTCACTCCAACGGTTAATCTGCTCGAACAGCATTGTTATCAGAAGCCGAAATATACCTCTAACTCAAAAGCTGTACAGGAAGCCTGTCGTATTTTAAATCAATACTGCAGCACTTCTATTACATACCAGATTGGCAATCAGACAGAAGTGATCGACAAATCTGTTATTTCCTCCTGGCTGACTTGGGATGAAAACATGAACGTCTCTGTGAACCGTGATGCAGTGACCGCATTTTATCGCGATTTTGGTACACGGTATGATACACTTCGTTCTGAACGTACTTTTACAACACCGACCGGCAAAAATGCCGTTGTCTCCGGAGGAACTTATGGCTGGTCTGTAGATGAGGCCGCTGAAATAGAATATACCCTCTCCATTCTTGAGAGCGGTCAATCTGTCACAAAAGAGCCCGCTTATGTGCAGACGGCTGCTGCCCATGCCAATCCGGACTGGGGTAATACTTATATCGAGGTAGATCTGACTGAACAGCATATGTGGTATCTTCAGAACAATAATGTTGTCTTTGAGTGTGATGTTGTAACCGGTGAACCCATTCCTGAAAAAGAAACACCGACAGGCGTTTTCTTTATCATGGAAAAACTCCGCAACAAAACGTTGATCGGCGCTCCGGATCCTATTACCAACGAGCCTTCTTACCGGCAGCCTGTTACATACTGGGCAAGAGTTACCGGAACCGGCATCGGATTCCATGATGCCGACTGGCAGACAGCTTTCGGAGGCTCCAGATATCTTTATTACGGTTCTCACGGATGTATTAATATGCGTCCTTCCGATGCTGCCGCCTTTTATGATATGATTTCTGTAGGAGATCCCGTCATTATTCATAACTGATGATTCGTGACGAATTCTCTGTAACTGATAATCACAATCCAAAACCAGAGCGAATTTAACATAACAAGATAAATTTGTCACTTGTTTGAACTTTCTTTTACTGTCATAATTATGTATTAGTACTAAATGAATGGGGGAAACATTATTATGAAAGAAAGAAGTAATTTTTCCAGCAAGATCGGCTTTGTTCTGGCAGCAGCCGGTTCTGCTGTCGGACTGGGGAATTTGTGGCGGTTCCCATATCTCGCCGCCCAATATGGAGGAGGCACGTTCCTTCTTGTTTATGTTATATTGGCGCTTACGTTTGGATTCACACTCATGATTGCAGAAATTGCAATCGGACGTAAGACAGGGCTCAGCGCAATCGGCGCTTTCAAAGCACTTGATAAACGCTTTAATTTTCTTGGAATCCTGGCTTCCATCGTTCCGATCATCATATTCCCATACTACTCTGTTATTGGAGGCTGGGTAATTAAGTATCTCGTGACATTTGCTCAGGGACAGGCGAACGCCGCCGCACAGAACGATTACTTTACAGGATTTGTGTCAACAGCCACTGAACCGGTTGTCTGGTTTTCCATTTTCCTTGGCATTACAGCAATTGTTGTTATGTTCGGTGTGGAAAAGGGTGTCGAAAATGTCAGCAAATTCATGATGCCGGTTCTTGTCCTGCTTACAATTGGAATCGCTGCCTATACTTGTACGATCGATGGCGCAGGCGAAGGCATCAAATACTACCTTCAGCCACATATGAAAGATTTTTCAGCGAAAACAATCCTCGCTGCTATGGGACAGTTGTTCTATTCTATGTCACTTGCAATGGGCATTATGGTTACATATGGTTCTTACATGAAGAAAGACAACAACCTGGAACGCTCTGTTCATCAAATTGAAATTTTTGATACCGGAATCGCATTTTTCGCAGGATTAATGATTATCCCTGCAGTATTTGCATTCTCAAACGGAGATACTTCCAATTTAAAGGCTGGTCCAAGCTTAATGTTCGTTACACTTCCAAAGGTATTCGACAGCATGAAAGCCGGCAATCTGATTGGATTCGTTTTCTTTCTGCTTGTATTATTTGCAGCATTAACCTCTTCGATTTCATTGATGGAGACTATCGTTTCTATCTTAATGGATAAATTCCACCTGAAACGCCGCACAACCTGTGCCGGTGTCGCAATCGGAGCATTAATCCTCGGTATCCCTTCTTCTCTTGGATTTGGCGTACTGAGTCATATTTCCTGGAGAAATATGACCATTCTTGATATCATGGACTTCATCAGCAACAGTATCCTGATGCCGATCGTTGCCTTCTTTACATGTATTTTTGTTGGATTTGTGATTTCACCAAAAGTCATTTCCGATGAGATCAAAACAACCAATGGACGCTTCAAATTAGAAAAAATGTTCACAATCATTATCAAATGGGTTGCACCTATTATTCTGGTATTGATTTTAGTAAGTTCTATCTTGAACGCACTTGGAATTTATACACTTTAATAGATATACTTTTTCAATATAATCAACAAAAGGCCGAAGATACAGTTCATTTCATCTTTCAACATTCTAACTGTATCTTCGGCTTTCATTAATTTCTCATATAAAATCTATTTATCTCTTCTCACCCATACAGAATACAGCAACTACCCCCGGTCCTGTATGTGTTCCGATCACAGTACCGATTCCGTTGATTACAACATCCTGAATTCCATATTTCTTTTGAATCTGTGTTTTTACATATTCTGCATCCTCCAGACAGTCCCCATGAGTTACCATTACAAGATCATTCTCATATCCTTCCATCTGTTTTCCCATCATATCTACAATCGTATTCAGGGCTTTCTTTCTTCCGCGCTCTTTACCAATTACAATAAGTTTCCCTTCATCATTCATATGAATAATCGGTTTAATCTGGACAAGTGTTCCAAGCACTGCTGTCGTTTTAGAAATGCGTCCTCCTCGATATAAATGATTTAAATCATCCACTGTTACATTATGACAAATATGAAGCTTATTCTCTTCCAGCCACTGTGCCAATTCCTCCAGTGTCATTCCTTCCCGCTGTTTCTTCAGCGCTTTCACCAGAAGCAGTCCCTGCCCCATACTTGCACAGAGTGAATCTATCACGATAATCTTAGCATCCGGATATTCTTCTGACAGCTCTTCTGCTGCAATTCGTTCACTATTATACGTTCCGCTTAATCCTGAACTAAATCCAATACAAAGAATATTCTTTCCTGCTTTTACAAATGGTTCAAAAAATTCTTTTGCCTGTTCCGGATTTACCTGGGAAGTCGTAGGCATGGATCCTTCCCGAAGCTTATCAAAAAATTCTTTTCCGGAAAGTCCCTTTCTGTCTTCATAAGTCTTGCCATCTAATACATAATTTAACTGGAGCACCGGAATTCCCTGCTCTTCCAGCATATGCTCCGGCAGATCTACTGTACTATCTGTTACGATGATAAAATCTCTCATGTTATTCCTCCCTGTATATATCTATGCACATTATACACGAAAACAAAGAGCTGGTACAGTTTTTCTTTTAATTCAACTTAATATTTAGATAATTGCGCCCTGACAGTGTTTTATTAAATGCAAGCGAACAAAAAATAATCACACATCCTATTCCAAAGCCTGCCACATTGAACATCGCTGTCAGTACGAGCAATAACAATCGCATAAATTTAAGCGCATAACCAAGTTCAAAATTAGGCTGCGTATAATTTGAAACTGCTACAAACGCCATATAAAGCATCACTTCTGAATTAAACCAACCGGATTTTACGGAAAACTCTCCCATCACAATACCGGCGATCACGCTGAGCGGCGTACTTAACATACTCGGCGTATTCATTGCCGCCAGCCTTAATCCATCAATACCAAGTTCCAGCATCAACATCTGATAAATGAGCGGAATATTAATCTCATCCTGCACTTGAATAAATGCGAACATATCAGGAATCCACTCCGGGTTCTGCATAAACAACAAGAACAGCGGCGTAAAGAATACCGTCAGAATTGTTATAATTGCCCTTGAAATCTTCAGATAAATTCCTGTCAACGTTGGAAAATAATAATCATTCGCCTCTTCAATCATATCAAGAATTGACGTTGGCAAAATCATTGCAGAGGGTGAGTTATCAACAAGAATCACAACCTTTCCCTCCAAAAGGCAGGCTGCCGCTGTATCCGGCCGTTCAGTAAACTTAAATTTAGGAAAAGGATTGAACCACTTCCGTTTAAACAATGCTTCTGCTAAACTCTGCTGGTTCATCCGAAGATCATCAATTTCAAGAGATTCGATCCGATTCAGCAGATTTTTCAATAACTCCTGATCCACTCTGTCTTCCATATAGCTTACTACAACGTCAGAACGGGAACTTTTTCCTACTTCCAGCATTTTCATCACAAGATGCGGATCTCTGATTCTTCTTCTCATTAATGCGGTATTAAATACAATTGTTTCTACAAACCCATCTCTTGATCCCCGGAGAGATTTGTCCTTGTCAGGTTCATCCACTCCTCTTGCCGGATAGGTGCGTGTGTCGATGGCAATACATTCTTCATAGCCGTCAATAAAAAGGCAGGTGACTCCTGAAAGAATATTTCGTATAATATCATCAAAATCATTTATAATATCTACTTCCACATAAGAAACAACCTTTTCTGAAAATGCTCTTGCAGAATCAGGCATATTTTTCTCTGTCACCGCAAAAAATGATGCCATAATCTTGACCATCGCTTCATCTTTCATAAAACCATCAATAAAATAAAAAGAAGACGCCCTGCCTCCGATCTCAATATCTCTTTGCAGCACGTCAAAACTTTCCTCAATTGGAAGCTGCATTGATAAATAGCGCCGGTTCTCTTCTATAAGTCTGCTAACTTTCTTCGCCATAGAACTCCTCCTCGAACTGTTGCTACTTATCATGCCCGCTTCTTTTCATTTTCATTCTCTTTATTTTGTTGTACTTCCGAATCCGCCATTTCGGATCTCGTCTGCATCATCATCTACTGTGATACCATACTCTACAAAAATTCCCTGCATAAATCCGGTTCCTTCCGGAATCTCGACCGTCTTGCCTTCCTTTGTATCATTTGTAATCTTAGCAAAAATATGCCCTTCATTATCTGAATAAAAATAATCACTGTCAATGATTCCGACGGTGTTGTTCAACTGTAAACGATACTTAAATCCAAGTCCGCTCCTCGGATAACATTTCAGCACCCAGTCATACTCCATTTCTACCCGGATCCCTGTTGGAATCTTAACTGTCTCGCCCGGTTTCAATGTGAAAGCAGCCGGCGCAAAAAAATCATATCCCGCGCTGCCTTTCGTAGCACGTTTCGGAAGCCGGATTGCCTCATAAATTTCACCAATCGGCTTCTGACCTTCCACAGCTTCTCCAAATGTATCTGTCCAGTCGGATTCAAACCGTTCTTTACTTACTTTATGAAATCTCGCAATTCTTTTCATGTCTGTTCTTTCCTCTTCTTCTATTGGGTTATGCATGCAGTACGACTGTTCCGGCTTTCAGCGTTGCAGGAACATCTATTACCCGCTGATTCGCACTTCCCTTCCAATGCAGGTTTGCATCAAACTTCTCGATCTGGAACTCCCCGTCTACAATTACATCTACATACTTAACAATTTCCATCGTTCTAATCTCTTCCCATGTACACCCTGTATAAAGCCAGATTGTTTTCTCCGGAAATTTTGTACGGATTTCTTTTGCCAGTTCTTTGATTTCATATATATTGTTTGCGTGAAGCGGATCTCCGCCGCTGAATGTAATTCCACTGACATAACTTTTCTCTAATTCATCAAAAAGTTCTTTCTTTGCAGACTCATCAAAAATAAGTCCGCTGTTCGGATCCCATGTGATCGGATTCTGACATTCTTTACAGCAATGATCACATCCGGATACCCACAGTACTACCCGGAGTCCGTCTCCATTTAACATATCATCCTTTGTGATATTATGATAACGCATTACATACTTTTCCTTTCCGCAATTTCTGCCATTTTCGCGTCATTCAGACGAGTATCGCCCTTTACGCGGGAATAGGATAAATATCCGTTCATCCGGTCAATTTTTGTTAGATTTGAACTTCCACAAACCGGACATACATCCATCGAAAGCTCTTCATGACCACAGTCATCACAGTAAGCCAATGACAGATTCACACCTTCATAAAATCCAAGTTCCATTGCACGGCGTACAAGTGATTTGATCGCCTCTTTATTATAATTGATCGGATATTTTACATACTGAATTTTCCCGCCATTGAGAAGATCCCAGAATCTTCCTTCCAGGTTCTGTTTTTCAATCGGCGTAATCTCTTCTGTTACATGACAGTGGAAACTGTTACTTACATATGGACGGTCAGAAACATTTTCAATGATCCCATATTTCTTGCGGAACTGCTGAACCTGAACACCACAGAGATTCTCTGCCGGAGTGCCGTAAATTGCATACAGATGTCCGTCTTCCTCTTTAAATTCATTAATGCGCTTGTTAATGTATTCCATTGTCTCAAGCGCAAAAGCACCGTCCTCCACAAGAGATTTCTTGTTGTGAAGCTGCTGCAGCTCATTCAGCGCTGTGATCCCAAAGGATGCTGTTGCGGATTTTAAAAGCGGTTTAATCTTATCATACAGTCCAAGATTACCACCGTAGAATCCTCCTTCACAATAAGCCAGCGGATTCGTTGACGCTTTCATTTCTCCAAGATATTCATAAGTACGAATATGGAGCTGGCGGATCAATTCCAGATAATAGTCAAGCACTTTGAAGAAATCTTTGCTCTCTTGTTTCGCTTTCGCATAAATCATCGGAAGGTGAAGACTGATCGCACCAATATTAAATCTTCCAACAAAAACCGGTTTATCATTATCATCTGCCGGACTCATGCCGCCTCTCTCATACCACGGAGAAAGGAATGCGCGGCATCCCATTGGGCTGATGACTTTTCCATAGCGTTTGTACATACTTGCCACATATCCCTTACCGGTCAGACTTAACCAATCTGGATACATTGTCTTACTGGAACACTCAATTCCCGCTTCAAATACATCTTCCAGTTCTTTCCCCGGTCCGTGAAGGTTCTCGTCATACAGAAATACAATCTTCGGGAATAATACCGGTTTTTTATGTCCCGGTTTTCCCTGTCCGTTTTGGCGCACTCTCAGCATCGTAATCGTTGCCAGCTTACCATACCTGGAAGTATTGATTCCGGCTGTTACCGTAATAAATGGATAATCACCACGGCTTGAAGATACGGAGTTAAATTTATACTCCCAGCCCTGGAATCCCTGTTCCATTTCCTTCTCGAGATCTTTCCATGCCATCTGCTGTACAACTTCTTCATCTAATCCCAGGCTTCTGTATTTTTCAATATATTTTTCATGAGACTTTCTCGCGTACGGTTCAAGAATATCATCCACGCTCGGAACAGTAAAGCCGCCATATTGCTGACTTGCAGCGCTCAGTACGATATCCCCGATAACATCAAATGCCGTATCCAGTGTCTTCGGTTCGTTATACCAGAGATTTCCCATCTCAAATCCGCCGGACAGTACATTCTGCACATCAAACAGACAGCAGTTCATTGTATCGCGTCTTGCAGACATATCATGAATATAAATATAACCGTCACGGATCGCCTGAACTTCCTCAACTGTCAGGAAGAACTTCTTGTAGAGTTCTTTATTCAGCTCATTAAAGATCAGACTCCGTTTTGTAGAAACAAGTGCGCTGTCCGTATTACTATTTTCTTTGTCTCCAATATACATAATCGACTGACTCTTCTTGTACACTTCATCCAGCATCTGAACAAAATCCTGCTTATAGTTGCGATAATCCCGATAGCTTTTCGCCACAAGCGGATTCACCCGCTCAAGCGCACCTTCGACAATATTATGCATCTGCGGAATATGTACTTCATCTACACCCATCTCTTTTACTTTTTCTTCCACAAAGCGACAGATATCCTGTAATTCTTCTTCTGTAAATTTTACAAGTACACGATAGGCAGACTTATTGACTGCCACAACAACCTTCTGTACATTAAACTCTTCTGCAGTACCGTCTTTCTTGATTACTTTCAGCATTGCCTTACTCCTTCCTCTCCTATAATCAAATCTATGATTCGTATATATTGTATACATTTCTACCTTTTAAGCACAATATAGTGTATAAAGACCATGTAATATAGTACCTTATACACTATAGGAAAGTCAATATACAAATGCACCAAAAATTTCACTGCTTCTGTCTAATTCCCGCATTCTATACTGATCTCATTAAATTGTTTTAGAATATCATCAATCGTAAGAACTGCCTTTTCCTTACCTTTTTTATCTAACACACACTGCCCCTGATGCATCATCAAAAGGCGGCTTCCATATTCCACCGCATAACGAAGATTATGAGTAACCATTATCGTTGTGATATGCTTCTCTTTCACAATCTGATCTGTCAACTCCATAATTAAGTCTGCTGTCTTTGGATCTAATGCTGCCGTATGCTCATCTAAAATCAGAAAATCAATCGGCGTCATAGTAGACATTAAAAGCGCCATCGCCTGACGCTGTCCCCCGGAAAGCGCTCCTACTTTTGTATCCAGTTTTTGTTCCAGTCCAAGATTTAACTGGCGAAGCAATTCCCGGTAATGTTCTATCTGCTTTCGGTTTGTTCCTCTTTGCAGTCCAAAAAAACTTCCTTTATGATCTGCCAACGACATATTTTCCAAAATCGTCATGTCCGGACAAGTTCCAAGCGCCGGATTCTGGTACACTCTTCCAATTCTGCGGCTGCGCCGGAACTCCTTTTCCTTTGTAATATCTTTCCCATTTATAAAAATTTTACCGGATTCCACCGGAATACTTCCACAGATAATGTTTAACATAGATGTTTTACCGGAACCGTTACTTCCGACAACCGAAACAAATTCTCCATCCTCAATCTGCAGATTAAAATGTTCAAAAAGGCACATCTCATTTAATGTTCCCGGATTATAATATTTGTCAATTTCTTTAAGCTCCAGCATGTTTCTTTACCCTCTTCTTTCTGTCCATACTAATGATTAAAATCACAAGAAACAGTACCGCTGTGATCAATTTCATATCCTGCGGCTCAAAATTCCGGATTGCCAGCGCTGCACAGGCTTTATAGATCACTGCACCGATCAGAACCGTTGTTGTTGTCTGAAGTAACGATATATTTTTAAACAGGCTTGTTCCGATAATCACGCTTGCCAGACCGATCACAATTGCTCCGGTACCCATAGAAATTTCAAAAACTCTTTCCTCCTGACAGAAAATACATCCAGCCATTGACACAAGTCCATTGGCAATCGCAAGTCCAAGAATCTTCACATTACCTGCATCTTTTGCAAGGGATGTAACAAGCGTTTCATTGTTACCAACCGCCCGCAGAAGGTATCCGGAACGGGTTTTCATATACAGATCAAGCAGGATTTTTGCAATCACTGCGATGATAACAATGATAAGCAATGTGCGATACGGAAGTAATCCTTTCGGAACAATCTTGTTCAGCAATTCATTGGAAAAAATGGTTTTCTGCGAAAACAGCGGAACATTTGACGTCCCTGCAATTCTGAGATTGATCGTCCAGAGCGCTGTCATCATAATAATTCCGGACAGCAGATCCCGCACTTTGCATTTCACATGGATCAGTCCTGTACAGATTCCTGCAGCTGCTCCTGCTGCAAAAGATATGAATAGTGTCAAAAATGGATTAAGTCCCCGCGTAAGCATTGCCGCACTAATGGCAGCGCCAAGCGGAAAGCTTCCGTCTACTGTCAGATCCGGAAAATCCAGTATTTTGTATGTGATATAAACTCCCAGCGCCAGAATTCCGTAAATGAATCCCTGCTCCAGAATTGATATGATCAGATTCATGTTGATTGTCCCCCATTCCTTCGATATCTGTTTTTCTACAGATTCTCCCTTCTATTTGGAAATTGTCTCGAACACTTCTGCTGCTCTTTCATTCAGTGACTCCGGAATCTGAATACCAAGCGTTTCTGCTGTTTCTGTGTTGATATAAAGACTGCTTCCTTCAATGACTTCTGCCGTCATTTCACTTGCTTTTGCTTCACCTTTCAACACTTTGGCTGCCATACGTCCTGTCTGCTTGCCAAGTTCCACATAATCCAGTCCCTCTGCTGCCAGGCATCCAAGTTTTACCTGTTCAATCTCACTTCCAAATACCGGAATACTTTTCTTCGTTGCTTTTTCTAAAATTGTGGTAAGCGAGTTTACTACTGTATTGTCTGTCAGATTTGTCATGCAGTCTACTTTTGATAACAGACTTTCCGCTGCCAGAGGAATATCTGCTGTTGCTGTAATACCTGCCTTTTCAATCGTAAATCCATACTCCGGCGCCAATTTTTCATAAGTTTCAATGGCTGAAATAGAGTTCGCTTCACTTGTTGTATACATAATTCCAATGGTCTTCGCCTCCGGAAGCATCTCTCGGATCATTTTCAATTGTTCTTCAATCGGAAGCTGATCGCTCGTTCCTGTCACTTCTCCAACCGGATTTCCTTCCTCATCTGTCAACTGCGCTGCTGCTGTATCTGTCACAGCAGTATAGATTACCGGAATTCCCATATCCATGGCTGCATTATAGGCTGTCTGAGCGCTCGGTGTTGCTATGGCGCAGATCAGATCTGCCTGATCCGATACAAATGTATCTGCAATCTGTCCTGCCGTTCCCATATCTGCTGCTGCATTTTTATAAGTAACGGTAAGATTCTTTCCCTCTTCAATTCCTTCTTCTTTCAGACCTTCCAAAAAGCCTTCCCGACAATTATCAAGAGAGCCATGCTCTGCAAACTGTGAAATTCCGATCTGATATTCTTCTGCCTTGCTTTGACTGCCCTTTGCTTCATTTTTTGCATTTCCGCACCCTGTGAATACTCCCATTGTGAATGCTGCTGCCAATAAAATTGCTGTTACTTTTCTCTTCATAATTCATTCTCCTTCTTTATTCTGCATTTTCGCGTTTTGCCAACCAAAGAGTTCTATGCCTCACTCTCTGATTCATGTCAGTTCAGAAGGGGCTGTCAATGGTCGATACAACGAAAAAACCGCCCCAGGCTATTCGCCTGAGACGGTAATAAAATCTTATTATCGCGGTACCACTCAACTTGACAATCTGTCCACTCTCTCATGTACTAACATACATTCCTAATTGGTAACGGGTTCGGTTCCCGTCAGCGTCTACTTAAATGAAATCTCATCTGTTCAAGCTGCCCTCGAAAGTCCATTCAGTCATCTGCTCTATACAGCAATCCCACCATCTGCTGCTCTCTGTGATATCGCCTGATCACTTACTCCTCTTTCTCAACGGTTTTTCT
Source organism: Coprococcus sp. AF21-14LB (assembly GCF_003458885.1). Classification (NCBI taxonomy): domain Bacteria; kingdom Bacillati; phylum Bacillota; class Clostridia; order Lachnospirales; family Lachnospiraceae; genus Coprococcus; species Coprococcus sp. AF21-14LB. The sequence continues at coordinate 54,149 of NZ_QRVX01000012.1, forward strand.
ATGTTCTACACTTTACCACGGTAAATTATATTTGTCAATATATCTTATGCAATTTTCTGAAAATGTGTGTCTGCACAGCATTTTTTCAAAACAATATCTCAATTATTTTAATTTCTCAATGCAGGCACGCACACGGGCTTCAAAAATGTCTTTGCCGACAAACTGAATAATAGAATACAGATCCGGCGTATTTTTATGTCCTGTTACCGCAACGCGGAGCATACCGCAGGCGTCTGCGATCATTCCTTTATACGCTTCCGGATTCGCCTTATATTCCTTCTTATTTGCACAGTAGTTTTTCGCTCCTGCGATTACTTTCACATCTTCAAACCATTTTTCCGCATCTGTATCAAACTCATACCCTTCCAGATAAGCGTCCAGAAGCTCAATAATGTCTTCTTTCGGTCTTGTCTCGTCAAATTCATAGGCATCAATCGTCTTCTCCAGATTGTAGAGGTATGGATACATTTCTGACAGATCAGACCATTTTCCAACGTCACGGCGCACTTTATTACCATTATATTTCCAAAGCTTAATGCTGCCTTTGAACTTTTCCTCATCGGCTTCAATGATTGCTGAAAGTTTCTCATCGTAGTTTGCTGCCCAGGCTTTGATTTCTTCAAATAACTGCTCTTCTGTCTTCTCTGCAATGACGCGCTTGCTGATATCATTTAATTTCACAATGTCAAACAGCGCTCCGCTGACACTCATTTTGGAAAGTCGGAATTCAAATTCAGAATTATCTGCCTCCGGATTATCACGTCTCCACTCTTCATAGTCAGAGTTGGCAATCGTCAGCATATATTCTATCAGAGATTCCTTCGGATATCCCTGCTCACTGTAATAGCTCACTGCTGCTTCCGGATCTTTTCTCTTACTGAGTTTTCTCTTAGAACCATTCTCGCTCTTCATAATCGGAGCAATATGCGCATAAGCCGGAAGCGGGAAACCAAATGCTGCAAATAACTGTTCGTGGATCGGATAAGAAGAAATCCACTCATCTCCGCGGATAACGTGTGTTGTTCCCATCAGGTAATCGTCGATAGCATGGGCTGCATGGTAAGTCGGAATCCCATCTGTCTTTAAGAGCACAACATCATTGATGTTCTCCGGCAGTTCAATATCTCCTTTGATCAGGTCATGGCAAACTGCCTTCTTCTCTTTATCCCCATTGGAACGAAGACGCACAACAAACTTATCCCCACGTTTTACTCTCTCATAAGCTTCTTCCGGAGATAACTTTCTGCATGCGGCGTATTCTCCGTAATAACCCATATCTTCTTTCTTCTCTTCCTGCTCCTTACGGATTGCAGCAAGCGCTTCTTCTGTACAGAAGCACGGGTATGCTCCGCCTTCTTCCATCAGACGTTTCACATAGGCACGATAAATCTGTTTTCTGTGACTCTGAATATACGGACCATAAACGCCTCTTTCCGGTTCAAAAGGTCCCTCGTCAAACTCAATCCCATACTGATGTAAAGCAGAAACAATCTGTCCGATTCCGTCTTCAATCTCACGCTTCGCATCGGTATCTTCAATTCTTAAATAAAACACACCGTCAGACTGCGCTGCCATTCTCCATGAAACAAGTGCTGCATACAGTCCTCCTACATGCATATATCCTGTCGGGCTTGGTGCGAATCTTGTCACACATGCCCCCTCTTTTAAGTTTCTTCTTGGATAAGCAGCTTCAATCTCTGCTGCCTCTTTCTCTACATCGTCAAAAATCAACGCTGCAACTTCTCTCCAGTCCATTTATCTTCCTCCTAAAAATGATTTTACTCATTGCTATTCACTTCTGTTATTGTAGCAAATATCGTTCCGATTTAAAAGGATTTTTTCGGAAACATGTAAAAGGCTTTTTATTAAATTGCATTCTCACCGCTCTATAGTATAATAATCATATACATTATTTCAAAAGAAACAAAAATATGACAAGGAGATTTACTTATGTATCATGAACTGCTTAACCTGATCGAATGTCCGCTTTGCAGGTCAAAACTGACGCTAAGCACTGCAAAGATGTCAGAAGAGGAAATCATCGAAGGCACGCTTATCTGCAATGAAGGTCATAGATTTTCTATACGCAATGGCGTTGTAGACTTCTGTTCTGAAGAACAGTCTCTCATAAATCAGTGGAGTGAAGCATACAAAGAAATGGATTATGAGGCATATGATGCCCACATTGAACAAATGAAATCTTCCCGTGAAAAAGAACTTCAGCAACTTGTGCTCAATCAGTTTATCCGGGAAATTTGTCCTCTGAAAGATAAAGTAGTTGTTGATATTGCCTCCGGAAGAGGAATGCTGCTCACTGCGCTCGCGGCATGCGCGGACGCCTCCTTACGCCTCATCGCCACAGACCTGAGCTTTGAGGTGCTCATGTACGACCGCCTGAAATTAAAAAAGAGGAATCCTAAACTTCGGGCGAATTTTATCGCATGCGATGCAGCGAATCTGCCCCTGAAGTCTCACTGTGCAGACCGCACCGTATCATTTTTCGGCATCGCTAATATGCTTGACAGTACAGAACACGGAATCCGTGAGGCAGCACGCATCTTAAAAACAGACGGCGCACTCTTCAATGCATTTCTGCACATCCAAGAAGCGTCTCAAGGGTTCGAGGCTGTCCGGAAGTTTTATGCAGAACACCAGAGCCCCGGAGCCGAGACCGTGTATTTGCCGGAAATTGCAGCTCGTATGCACGAAAACCATTTTGCAAACGTACAGTGTGAAATTGTCTGTGAAGATATTAAAGATTCCGCAGAAAGCGCTCTGGATCTTCTTCCTTATCCCGGAGAATGGTTTGCATATGTCATCTATCGGTGCTCCATTTAGAATGTTTGATCACCGCAAGCTGAAACTTTCTCTTACCGAAAAAAAGCTCCTGCTTTCAGATCTGACCGATCTGTCTGCAAGAGCTCTTTTTGTTACAGCTTTTTGCTTATCGCCGCTTTTTGCTTAATGATTTTTCTTTTGATTCTGTGATTCTTCTTTCCTGCCATGTCGTTCCATCTGCGCAATCCTCTTCTGTTCAGCTGCCCAGGCTTTTGCTTCTTCTTTCATCTCTTCTTCCGCAAGCGCTTCTGCTTCCGCTGCCTCCGGCGAGCCAACCGCTGCAAGTTTATTTGCACGGCGCTTAATTACTTCTTCCGATTTTGGCTTAATATCTCCTGCAGCTGCCAGAGCTTCTCTTGTCATAAGCGGTCCGACAATTTCATAAACAAGTACTGCAAACAGTGTAATGTTTCTGATCAGAGCGCCTTCTTCCCCTAATTGCATCGCTGTTGCACACATTCCAAGCGCAACTCCTGCCTGCGGGAACAACGTGATTCCAAGATATTTACAGATCTGCGGCGCACACTTCGTCGCGCGCGCACTGATATATGTACCAAAATATTTTCCAATGCAACGAAAGACAATATATACGATTCCAATGGCAACAATCGCCCAATCTCCAAATACACCAAGTTCCAGTTCAGAACCACTGATAACAAAAAACACTGCAAATAGCGGGGAAGTCCATTTATCTGCCGCTTTCATAAGATCTTCCGACAGATCGCATGTATTGCAGAAAACGGTTCCAAGCATCATGCAGACTAACAGTGAAGAAAATCCAACATGTACCGGTCCAATCTCAAATTGAATCATGGAAATGGAAACCGTCAGAAACACAAATGCAATTGTCATATTCAAACGGTTTGTATTTGAATAGAACATTTTTTCCATCTGTGTCAGAATCCATCCCATAACTGCTCCAAACAAAATCGACAGTGTAATCTCAACAAGCGGGTTAATAAAAATTGAAACAAAATCCACAACTCCGCTCATAAGTGTCTTTGCTATTCCAAAGCTGACGGCAAATACAATTAGACCAACCGCATCGTCAAGTGCAACAATTGGGAGCAGCAGATCTGTTAAAGGTCCCTTCGCTTTATACTGACGCACAACCATCAAAGTAGCTGCCGGAGCCGTTGCTGTTGCAATTGCCCCAAGTACAATGACCTGTGGAAGTGTCAGCTTATCCGGCATCATGAAATGCACCGCAAATAGCGCTGCATCAACACAGATCGTTGCACCGATTGCCTGAATAATCCCAATGGAAAACGCCTGTTTTCCAATCTGTTTGATCTCCCCAAGCCGAAATTCATTTCCAATAGAAAATGCAATAAATCCAAGCGCTACTTCTGATAAAAGTGACAGCATTTCTACCTCATGCATAGAAGTAAAACCAAGCCCGTGAATTCCAAGCCCTCCCAGACAGTAAGGTCCAATCAATACACCTGCGATCAAATACGCTGTCACATCCGGCAGTCTCATTTTCGTAAATACTCGCGTCATCAGAAGACCTGCCAACAACGCAATTGATACATTCAATAATACATAACTCATTTTTCTCATTCCTTTATTTCTATACTTCGTGTCTGAATCACAAGTATACGCCTGAACACACAAAAACACAAGGAAGAAAAATTATTTTATTTACCGCTATTCTAAAATCAGTTCCATGTGCGTTTTCTTTGGTTTCATTCCCATTTTTTCATAAAAATGCTTCGCACTCTCATTGCCTTCCCACACATTTAATGTCACTTCATAACATTCCAGGCGTTTTGCCTCCTGTTTAACAAATTCAAACAACTGTCTGCCAATATGTTTTCCCCGAATTGTACTGTCTACACAGAGATCATCCACATACAAAATCCGGAACGGAATCATATTATTAGACTGTATCGGTTCCTGAATTTTACAAAATGCGTATCCAAGCACCTCATCATTCTCATCAGCTGCCACATAAACAGGTTTTTGCTCATCCGTAATTTTTACTTTTAATTCTTCATCAGTATATTTGGTTGTTCCCGGAATGAAAATATCCGGACGCAGATTTGCATGGATATCCAACACCTGACTTAGTAACTCTTTTATTTTTTTAATATCTTTTTCTTCTGCTCTTCTGATTTCCATAGTCGTTTTCCTTTTTTATCCATATATAATTGCTATGACTTCGCTTCCATAATTTCCAAAATTACAGTATCCGTATCTGCCATACCTTTTTTCCCAATAAGCGCCATGTTAGAAATGCATTCTTCCGGAGTATTTCCGCAAATACCATCACTTGCCCTGAGCGGTGCATCATAAACTGCGGTAATTGCTGACATGAGTGCTGCCGTCGATCCTGTTGCTACTTTCATGGAACATCCTACCTTTCCGCCGTCGCAGAGCATTCCGGTTACCGTTCCTGTCATATTGCGAACCGCATATCCGATCTGCTCATTTGTCCCTCCGAAAAGATATGCCATTCCTGCCGCCGCTGCTGTTGATGCTGCCATTACACAAGTACACATCGGTGATAATTTTCCAATCTTTGCATTGATATAACGATTCACAAGATGAGAAAGCGCAAGTGCGCGCACCTCCTGCTCCGGTGATGCTCCAACCGCCATCGCCGTCTCACTTACCGGCAGAATTGCAACCAGACCTTTTGTTCCCGCACCGGAACTACTCATCGTAGGAAGCGGGCAGCCATCGAGACGACTCTCTGCCGCTGAAGCAACTTTCGTAATGATCCGCGCCATCAGGTCATTCCCAAGAAGAGCTTTCCCTGATATTTCTCCAGTCCCCTTTTCTTCTGAGCGAAATGCATCTGCAATCCCAACACCTGCTTTCTCTGTCTCAGAATATTTTGCAAGTTTTTCATTCATTTCCACACCATCAAGCAAAAAATGCAGTTCTTCTTCCGTTACCGTGTCAACCAGATCCCGCATGTCTGAAATCCGCATCTGACAGAGCTTCTCCACAAGTGGATTCTCTCCCCCTGTACTTCCATTCACTGCCTGTTCCAGAATTGATCTGCCATTTTTCGCAAGGTACACTACGTTTGTATGTGCACCTCGTATTTCGCAGTTGGATGTTTCTTTTCCGGAAGTCATTTCACAACACACAAAAATACTCTTCTCCTCCTTGGCAACTTTAACATGTACCTGATTTTTTTCAATCAGTTCAAATGCCTGTTTCAGTGTATCATTCGTGACATCTTCTAATAATTCCAGTCCCTTTTCCGGATTTTTCAGAACTGCTCCCAGTGCTGCCGCATAGGGAAGTCCCACTTCTTTGCAGTTTGGAATTCCTGCTGACATACCGTTCTTGTAAATCCCTGCGTTTACCCTGATTTCTATCTGTTCCGGCATTTCTCCCAGAACTTTTCCGGCATTTGCCGCACAGAGCGCAACACAAACCGGCTCTGTACAACCAAGAGCCGGTATCACATCTCCTTTAAGTAAGGTCAGCATTTCTTCTTTTGTCATTTGAATCTGTCTTTTCATATTTTATTACCTCATCTGTTCCTGCTCGCATTTATGTGTTATTTCATTTGTTTATAACACCATGAGCAATGTTCCGGCACAAATCAGTACACAGCCAATCAACGATTTTGCTGTGAATGTTTCATGCAAAAAGACAAATGCCAGAACCAGTGTGATTACAATACTTAATTTGTCAATGGGCACAACTTTTGACACTTCGCCAATCTGAAGCGCCCTATAATAACACAGCCAAGATGCCCCTGTTGCCAAACCGGATAAAATCAGAAACATCCAGCTTTTCTTGCTGATTTCTGAAATTCCGCTCTGCGCATTCGTTAGGAACACCATTCCCCATGCCATAAATACCACTACTACTGTTCGGATTGCTGTGGCAAGATTGGAATTGACTCCATTAATACCAATCTTTGCCAATATCGACGTGAGCGCCGCAAACACTGCTGACAAGATCGCAAATAAAAACCACATTCTACCACATCCTTATTTCTTTTGCATAACAAGCTCTATTTCATGCTTAATTTCTTTCCTGTTCCTGCTGTACTTCTTCCTGCTCTTCTACCGGTACATATGTCCCATCATCTGTTACATAACTCTTATTATCATAACACTGCGTTCTTGTCGGCAGATTCCGTTTCTCTAATTTATAATTAATCAGCATCTCAACAATATAGTAAATGACCGCAAATGTCGGAACACCCATTACCATTCCGATAAATCCAAAAAGTCCTCCGCCAAGCAAGATAGAAAAAATAACCCAAAAAGCTGACAAACCTGTAGAATCTCCGAGAATTTTCGGTCCGATCACATTCCCATCCAACTGCTGCAGCAGCAAAATAAAAATAGCAAAATACAAACCTTTTAACGGCTCTGCTAACCCGATCAGAATAATACAAGGAATTGCTCCGATATATGGTCCAAAGAATGGAATCACATTTGTTACACCTACGATCACGCTGACAAGCAATGCATATGGCATTTTCAGAATTGCTGTTCCTATGTAACAAAGTACCCCTATGATCATAGAGTCAATTACCTTTCCGATCATGAAGCCGCCAAAAATCTGATTACTTTTTGTAACAATATGGAGTGTCAGATTGGCATGCGGAGGTGTCATTAATGCGTAAACCGCCTTTTTTGCCTGCGCGCTGAATTTTTCTTTACTAAATAATACATATACAGAAACAATAATCCCAATCAAAACATTCATCACTTCATTCACAATGTTAATGACTCCTGATGTTAAATTGCTCATAAGGATATTCGTCTGACTTAGAAGATCTGTCCTCAGCCAATTCTGCAGTGCTTCTGTTCCCTCCCGCAAAGCCTGATTGAAAATTTTTCCTGTTGTAGAATCATCAATCTGAATCTCATTTAGCCATGCAAGTCCTTCATTCAACTGATCCGGAAGTGTGTAAACCATATCGCGGATACTTGTATAAAGCTCCGGAATTACCATGTTGCAAAGCGTTGCCACTATCGTAAGGCCGATGCAAATTGAAGCAATAATTCCTGTTGTTCTGCTAATCTTCTCAATTGCTTTTTGCTTCTTTGTATAAATCTTTAAAAGTGGCTGCAGTAATTTTTCAATTTGCTTACACAATGGATTCAATAAATAGGCAATAACCAATCCGTAAATGATCGGTTTCGATACTTCCACAATCTTACCAATTACGCTGGACAGATTGCTTACTCTCAACAACGCAAAATAGAACAAAATTGCAGCTGCAATTACGAGAAAACTCGTCATACCTCTGCTAAATTGTTCCCGTATTTTGGACGGACCTTTCCCTTTCAGATTCGGGCGCTTCTCATAGTATGCTTTTTCGCGCTCGTCTTCTCCGTCATTTATTTTTCTCTCTGCAGCAACGGACTGCTGCTCTTTTTCCAATTCTTCTTGATTTTTGCTTGATTTTTCCATATATTTCACCGATGTCCCCTAAAGGTGCCTCCTTCCAACTGTCTCCGCTTATTATAACGCGCTGATTCTAACCGAGTCAACCAGATAATGAAAGAGGGGCTGTCGGTTAATACCGATTTTTAGCTTCTAAATCTTAAAATAAGAATCTCCTGTAGAAATCAGTGTTTTTATACCTGATTTTCTACAGGAGATTCTTATTTTTTT
>NZ_QRVX01000120.1:0-1521 GCF_003458885.1 Coprococcus sp. AF21-14LB
AATCGAGTAGGAGAAATTTCTCGTTTATGAGAAATTTCGTCCTCTCACACCACCGTACGTACGGTTCCGTATACGGCGGTTCAATCAACTTAACAAGTAACACACCTTTCGGTGTAGTAATCTAACATGGAGACTAATCCAAATCGGGTTAGTCTCTCTTTGGTTATCGCTTGATTTACACAGCCTCTTTGACATACATACGCTATTCTTGCTCCGGTGTATGCTGTAGACCATGCATATTTAGGCTTTATTCCTAACTTTATCAAGTTTTCAGCTCTGTTTTGCGGCGTTTTCCAGTGTTTCCAAATGCACATTCGCAGCCGATAGCGGATATTTTCATCTAATCTTCTGCATAAGGTTTTCATACTACCTATTTTGAAGTAGTTTATCCATCCTCTGATGAGTTGATTAAGTTTCTCCACCTTATAGCTGTTGCTTACGCCCCAGCTTCGACAGGTGAGTTCTTTCATTCTTTTCTTGAACTTCGCTACCGATTTTGCATGCGGCTTCGCCTTATATTGGTGCTCCTTTATATCAAAGTAAAATCCGAATCCAAGATATTTTAAACCGCTTGGTCTGTTCACCTTGCTCTTTGTCATATTTACTTTGAGCCCTAGTTTCTCCCCAATAAACTTTGTGAGATTTCTCATCACTCTCTTTGCAGACATTTCACTTCCAACCATAATAATACAGTCATCCGCATATCTGACAAAATTTAGTCCTCTTTGCTCCATTTCCTTGTCTAATTCATTCAACATGATATTTGCAAGGAGTGGCGATAGATTTCCGCCTTGTGGTGTTCCTATCACTGATTCCTTGTATTCATCATCTACCATTATTCCGCTGACTAGAAACTTTCTGATGATTGAGATTACATCTCCGTCCTTGATTGTTTTACCGATTAAGGTCATCAGCTTATCGTGGTTTACTGTGTCAAAGAACTTCTCCAAGTCAATGTCAACAATCCAATCATAGCCGTCATTCATCATATCTAGTGCTTTGATGATTGCCTGCTGTGCACATCTATTCGGTCTGAATCCATAACTATGTTCATGGAATTGTTTTTCATAGATAGGAGTTAATACCTGTGCTATGGCTTGCTGTACAAATCGGTCTGTTACTGTTGGTACTCCTAAGTTTCTGACACCACCATCTGGCTTTGGTATCTCCACTCTGCGTACTGGTTGAGGTTTATATTTTCTTGTCCTCAACTGTTCCTTGATAATTTCGCCGTTCTTTTCAAGATGTTCCTTAAGTTCCGTGTACTTCATTCCGTCCACGCCCTCTGCACCTTTGTTACGTACGACTTGCAGATATGCCTGATTGAGGTTATCTTTTGACAAAATCTGCTCCATTAGACTACTTGCGTCCATGCGTTCTTTCCTTTCCGACTCGCTCGATTCGACCATCTTTTCCCCGATTGGTTACGGCAGATGTTGTCATTTCTGCAACACGAGACATACTCAAACTTATTGATTGTTTACCCCTTCGCTCCATTTCCATTACAGAAACTTCTTCACT
>NZ_QRVX01000121.1:0-1500 GCF_003458885.1 Coprococcus sp. AF21-14LB
AAATTTAATGGTACTTGGTTATATTTTTTTGTTAAATTAAACTCGATTAAATACGCTAGGTTTTGATGTATTAAATACAACGGATAAGATAGCATTCCCATAAACTGTATTATTTTATATTCAAATATCTTTCCTTTTTTGTACAGTGCAATTAAAAAAAACGGTATTGCCAGGCATAAACAACCAAATGCCAATACTCCTCTACGCAACAAATGATATACCAAACAAGCTGCACACAATAGCAACCATTGATTTACATATATATACTCTTCTATTTTCGTAAATTTAAATAAGGAACTGATTTTATATTGTTTCTGTTGCATGATACCAATAGATATTCCTATACAAATAATTGCAACGTATGATGATCCTAATAATTGATTTAAAGGTACAAATCTTATCAGTCCTGTAATTCCTTCTAAAAGAATCCATGCCAAATATGTCCATATATATTTATCAATTTGAAAATATTTGATAAGACCGACAACAATTATTGCTCCAATGAGAGTCGTAATATACCAATGAGCACCATCAACATAATTACAACCTATAAATCCATTAATAAAACAAATATTTAACAAATACTCTTTCCATGAACATGTTCGTTGTGGTAACTCAAAAATATGTGTAAATCCCATTGTTAATGTTATTGCGATTACATAGCAAGGCCATAATCTGAATATTTTTTTAGCCCAAAATTTTATGATATTTATTCTTTTTCCTAGAACACCAATGAGAAAGTAACTTGAAATCAGTAAAAAAATAGAATTTCCAAACTCTCCCATCCACTTCAAATACCAAATGGTATATCCACAATATATTTCTCTATATCGACAAAACAGATGAAAAACTACAATCAAAATGATTGTCACACCTCTTAATCCATCAATCTGTTTATTTCTGATTTTTTTGTTACCATTTTTCAATGACCTTTTCACCATAGCCTCCTGTCTTTGTATAAAACAATCTATTATTTGCAACATTGCATCTTACAACAGTCCCAGCTGCTACAACACTTTGAGAACCTATCGCTACACCCTTTAATACAATTACATTTGAGCCAATCCACACATTATCTTTAATTATAATCGGAGATGTTACAAAATCTGTCTTTATATTATTACTTCTATAATCATGATCATGATCATACATTTTTATCCCCTGTCCTAATATACTGTCTTCTTCAATTACAATTTTATCTCTTGAATTTATACAACAATCATCATTAATAAATACCCTATCTTTAATTTGAATACATCCTCCATCCGAAACATTTAGGATAATATTTTCACGCAACTCAACGTTCTCCCCGAGGCTAATTTTTCCATTCCCATTAATTCTAAATTTAACAGTTCCAGCTATTCTAGCTGACCATTTCAAATCTACTTTAGAGCCAAAAAGTATTTTTAATTTTATAATTTTCAGTTTCCATTTTATCTTTTTCCAACATTTATATATTATCGTTACCATTATATTACTCACCTCTTCTTAATTTGCCAA
>NZ_QRVX01000122.1:0-1497 GCF_003458885.1 Coprococcus sp. AF21-14LB
AGCCATGCAGCCACCATTTACAAGTGGGCGCAGGAGGACGCTGCCAAAGGCAAGGCTGCCCCGAAACAGGGCATACCCGATTATTCATGTAAGGAGGGCGAGAGCTTATGAAAAACGAGATTGAAGCTATGATTACGGACATTACAACCACTACCGCCGAAGCGGAGGACTACACAGGCGAGGACGGGCTTTTATACTGCGGCAAGTGCCATACGCCCAAAGAAGCCTACTTTTCAAAAGAAACCGCCCAATGGTTAGGGCATGACCGACACCCGGCAGAGTGCGACTGCCAACGGGCAGCCCGTGAAAAACGGGAAGCCGCTGAAAGCCGACAGAAGCACCTTGAAACAGTGGAGGACTTGAAACGCCGGGGATTTACCGACCCTGCTATGCGGAATTGGACATTTGAGCATGACAACGGCAGAAACCCGCAGACCGAAACCGCCCGCTTTTATGTGGAGAGCTGGGAAACCATGCAGGCTGAAAATATCGGCTACCTGTTTTGGGGCGGCGTGGGGACAGGAAAAAGCTACCTTGCTGCCTGTATCGCCAACGCCCTTATGGAAAAAGAGGTTGCCGTTCGCATGACAAACTTTGCAACGATACTCAATGACCTTGCCGCCAGCTTTGAGGGCAGGAACGAATATATTTCCCGCCTTTGCAGCTACCCCCTGCTGATACTTGATGATTTCGGTATGGAGCGAGGGACAGAATACGGGCTGGAACAGGTTTACAGCGTGATTGACAGCCGTTACCGAAGCGGCAAGCCGCTGATCGCCACGACCAACCTCACGCTGGAGGAATTGCAGCACCCGCAGGACACACCCCACGCCCGTATCTATGACAGGCTGACTTCCATGTGCGCCCCTGTCCGCTTCACGGGCAGCAACTTCCGAAAGGAAACCGCACAGGAAAAGCTGGAACGCTTAAAGCAGCTGATGAAGCAGCGAAAGGAGAGCCTATGACAGAAACGAAACAGACAAGCACCACCAAAACAGACCGCCGCCCGGACTGTGTAACGGAAATCCGCATGGGCAACTCCGTCCTTACCGTTTCCGGCTTCTTCAAGCAGGGCGCAACCGACACCGCAGCCGACAAGATGATGAAAGTGCTGGAAGCGGAAGCTGCTACACAAAAAACGGCGATTTGACCGACCATAAAGAAGCAGATTTGACGCTTTTGCCGCTATACAGACAGCCGCCCCATGTGGTACAATCAAGGTACGGAATAGTGGGGCTGGCTGTCGGAAACGGAGGATTTTATGTTAAGACAGACCAACCAACAACCAATTACCGCCCTTTACCCAAGACTTTCCCATGAGGACGAGCTGCAAGGCGAGAGCAATTCCATTTCCAATCAGAAGCGTATCCTTGAAACCTATGCAAAGCAGAACGGCTTTTCCAATCTGCGCTGGTACACGGACGACGGTTATTCTGGTGCGAACTTTCAAAGACCCGGTTTTCAAGCCATGCTTGCGGACATTGAAGCCGGAAAAGT
>NZ_QRVX01000123.1:0-1365 GCF_003458885.1 Coprococcus sp. AF21-14LB
CAGCCTGATAAGTTTAGAGTAATCAAGCAGAAATGAAATAGTCTGCTGTTTCAAGGCAACGAAAAAGAGATACCAGCACATTTATGCAGTATTTCTAACTTAATCACACTATTCTTTTATTCGCAAGCAGGAAACACAGGTTATTTCTTAATATCCTTTTGTTTGGGAAACTCCACATTCCCATTTTGAAACAGACTTATCACTCATTCCCAACTTTTCAGCTAACTCTTTTTGTGTCAATCCTAATGCTTTTCTTTTTCCTGCAATATATTTTCCAATTTTTATCAAATCCATACGCGCCCTCCCTTCTGTTACTTTAATAATAACCTAACGCATCCTATTTTCACACCCCTCCAGAGTAGAATTTGTATTTTTTATTATGACCTATCCACCCACTAATTTCTTTTCAATTTGAGAAATTTTTTCATAACTAAAAAAGATAATCAACATCTGTTGATTACCTTATGTATTCTAAGCATGGATAAACCTGGAATTTTCGAGTACTTTCTGCTCGGCAATAATTCCAATATTTTTTATATACAAAGTTTAAGTTGTTATCAAAAAACCGCCGATTATTTGATGGTTTTAACAGGGGATGCCCCTCTCTCCTTTTTAATCATTACATGCTCTCTTGTTAATCCGCAATTATCATAAGCCTAGACAATTTTCCCTCATTTGGATTATCCATATGGTAATCATACGAAGCTAAATACTGTTGTTCTCCTACTACAACCATATTGCGAAACAGATCTAGCGCTTCCAATACTATAACGGACTTTTCATCTCCGTCAACATTAGTAACTGTAATCGTGCCATTGCGATCATCGACACTTTGTATTGTTACTACCATCATAGCAGACCGTTCTTGTTTTTGAGTGTAAAAATATCTTGCTTGAAACACAAGCAAAACAACCAGGAGCAAGGCAAACCATTTATCTTCTCTAGTAGTCTTTTTCTGAAGTATTTGTTTGATTAAAATAATCAACCAAATAAGTGTTGCAAAAAGGCAGATAAACGGAATAAACGAAGAAATCTCATGAACACCATAACTTATGAGGGAGTAGATGCCATAAAACGCAAGCTCCTCTTGGATGCTGAAAAATCCCCATAATAAAAGACCTACTGCTATTCCAATTATTCTTTTTGTTATTTTCCTCATACTTAACACCACCTACTTCTTCTTAGCTTCAAATGTCCTGCATCGGTTGACATTTCAGATTCTACATTATACCCCAAAATCCATATTTTCGTATTTAATTGTACCAAGCCGCTAGCGCGGCGGCTAGCCCCAGGTACGTGAATTTTCCACTTTTTTAACAAAAAAGTAGCAGTTTTTGAATATATGTTGTATTGTTGAGTTACCAC
>NZ_QRVX01000124.1:0-1193 GCF_003458885.1 Coprococcus sp. AF21-14LB
TCACACTATTACAAACAAGTACATATAAAAACATAAAATTTGACATAAAAAATGCAGGTTTTATAAGGCCTGCAAGGTGATTTTCAATGATTCAACTGTCAAACTCCCGGGAAAATTCTCAACCTGAACTTGATGTAATAAGAGCAATAGTTGATGCCAGAACTTCTCGAAATTTAACACAAAAGGAATTAGCAGAAAGAACTGGAATAAATCAAGCCGATATAAGTAAATTAGAAAACGGAACTAGAAATCCTTCTTTAAATCTACTAAAACGTCTTGCAGATGGTATGGATATGATGTTGGAATTAAAATTTATTCCGAAACCAAAGTTATAAAATTGTTCACAAGTTTTATGGTATAATTTGAACAAGTAAAGTGAACAGTAAACTTGACTATTATTTATAAGTGTGTAATATGGTAGTATACTTAGTAAGTAGATGATGATGAAAGGCGGAACGTGCCAAATGTCCAATATTCTCCAACGAGATGGCTTAACAATAGAATTACTTGCAAAATTATCATATAAGTCAGAGATGGGAATAAATCTTAAGAAAAATTTGCATTATTTTGAAAAAGAAAAACTCATTGATGAAATTATAAAGGTAAATGAATGGTATGATGAGTTTGAAGAATTGTACGAATTAGCTTTGGATTATCGAATCAAAAGTATTCAGTCTGCAATACTAAAATATGATCGTTACTATCCAGATCATCAAGCAAGAAAAGTATTTGATGATTTGCTAGGATTTCGTTCTTTATGTGATAACTATGAGGATGTTTTGGAATTAAGAAAAATTCCCGAATTAAGAATTGCAGATATGTCAAAAGGAAAGGCAAAGGATGATGGATATAGAGGAATTCATGTGTACTTTCAATTAGATGGAAGTCATTACCCGATTGAAATACAATATAATACATATTACGATAGACAGTTTAACAACTGGCTTCATAAATATGTTTATAAGAAGAATTATGAAAATAATATAGGATTACAGTTGCGAAATATGTATGAAAATGCTAAGATTCAAACAGAACAAGATTTTAAGGAGGCTTTAGAATGTGTTATTTAATTGCAAAAAACATAGATGATGTTGGCTGTGTTGCTTTAAGAACAACACATGGAAAGCATCTTTCATCATTTAAAAGAAGTATTGAGTCAAAAGTTGGCTATGATAAAATTCAGCTTGTAACTA
>NZ_QRVX01000125.1:0-1185 GCF_003458885.1 Coprococcus sp. AF21-14LB
AGAACGGCTTTTCCAATCTGCGCTGGTACACGGACGACGGTTATTCTGGTGCGAACTTTCAAAGACCCGGTTTTCAAGCCATGCTTGCGGACATTGAAGCCGGAAAAGTAGGGACAGTTATCGTAAAGGATATGTCGAGGTTAGGGAGAAACTACCTGCAAGTGGGAATGTACACGGAAATGATTTTCCCACAGAAAGGTGTCCGCTTCATCGCTATCAATGACGGAGTGGACAGCGCACAGGGCGACAATGACTTTGCCCCGCTGCGGAATATCTTTAACGAATGGCTGGTGAGAGATACGAGCAAGAAAATCAAAGCAGTAAAACGCTCAAAAGGCATGAGTGGCAAGCCCATCACAAGCAAGCCTGTGTATGGCTACCTCATGGACGAGGACGAAAATTTCATTATTGACGAGGAAGCTGCACCCGTAGTCAAGCAGATATACAACCTCTGCCTTGCCGGGAATGGTCCGACCAAGATAGCCCGTATGCTCACAGAGCAGCAAATCCCCACGCCGGGGACGCTGGAATACCGCAGGACGGGCAGCACCCGCCGCTACCACCCCGGCTATGAGTGCAAGTGGGCGACCAATACCGTTGTGCATATCCTTGAAAACCGGGAATACACAGGCTGTCTGGTAAACTTCAAGACGGAAAAACTCTCTTACAAAGTCAAGCACAGTGTAGAAAATCCCCCGGAAAAGCAAGTGATTTTCGAGAATCACCACGAGCCTATCATAGACACCCAAACATGGGAACGGGTGCAGGAGCTTCGCAAGCAGCGCAAACGCCCCAACCGCTATGATGAAGTGGGCTTGTTCTCCGGCATACTGTTCTGTGCAGACTGCGGCAGCGTCATGTATCAGCAGCGATACCAGACGGACAAGCGCAAGCAGGACTGTTATATCTGCGGCAGCTACAAGAAGCGCACCCATGACTGTACGGCGCACTTTATCCGCACCGACCTCTTGACCGCTGGTGTACTCTCCAATCTGCGGAAAGTGACCAGCTATGCGGCAAAGCATGAAGCCCGGTTTATGAAGCTCTTGATTGAGCAGAACGAGGACGGGGGCAAACGCAGGAACGCCGCCAAGAAAAAGGAACTGGAAGCCGCCGAGAAACGCATAGCCGAGTTATCCGCTATCTTCAAGCGGCTGTATGAGGACAGCGTGACCGGGCGCATAT
>NZ_QRVX01000126.1:0-1176 GCF_003458885.1 Coprococcus sp. AF21-14LB
TTTTCTCATTTTTACGAAAAAGTTTCAGGGGCAGATTTGACTCATGTGAGTCAAATCTGCCCCTGTTTGGAACTATCTATTTCCCGACAGCCCGTTCTTATGTCCATTTTAAAAAAAGGAAAGGTAAAAAGCTATGATTATTACAGGAATGAAACATTTTGAAAGCGTATGCCAGAAGAAAATGGTGGAGTGGTACAAAAAAAATAGACCAGAAACACCGATTAACTTAGGGAATGTGTTTATTGTCTGGTCTTGCAAGACATTGCAGAACTACAAATGTCTGGCATCTACTACAGTATCTGGCGATGGAATCTATGCAGAATATACGTTTAACGGAGACAAGCAGGAACTCTATGAGGATGTTTATAAGAAACTCACAAATACTTGCCATACAGAAGAATGATGCAAAAATATAAAATAACCAAAGATGCGGATACGTTGGCGCCGAAATGGCTAATAGACCGCATAGACTACAAGACAGTAAAATTCCTGCGTGTCATCCGTGACGGCGCAGAAGTATTGAAAGGAGTGAGGATAGATGACCAGACAGCGAAAATCGGAGACACGATTTGCTTTGATGGTAAGCGGTTATCTGTAGAAAGGCGGTGATCCAATTATCTTCCACCGGTGAGAAACAACCGGGACAGTAAAGGAGTGATGAATTTGATTGTAGTAAAAATCCGTGAAAATAGCTTGACGATAGATGGCCACGCCGGGTATGCAGAACCCGAAAAAGATATTGTATGCACAGGAGTAACAGCTCTTACGCAAACGCTAGTAAAATCCATAGAGGATTTGACCGAGGATAAAATATAAGAAAGGTATCTTCATGATAATTTATTTTATTATAGAATATCTGTTATAACCTCATTTACAAAAAATTCACATTCTCCACGAGAGAAACGACCTTATAGTAAGACAGGTTATACTCAGACGTCTTGATTTCAATCCACATTCCCACAAAGGGAACGACCGCAATCGAAGCATTAGAAAAGCAGTTGCCGAAATTTCAATCCACGTTCCCACGAAGGGAACGACTACATGATCTGTCATACATGTATCCCCCTTTCAATTTCAATCCACGTTCCCACGAAGGGAACGACCGTTCTTGCAACCACGATTATTTTGTCCTAATGCTATTTCAATCCACGTTCCCACGAAGGGAACGACCACTAG
>NZ_QRVX01000127.1:0-1147 GCF_003458885.1 Coprococcus sp. AF21-14LB
AAAGTAAAAAAAATTTGATATAAAAAAAATTGATGAAAATATGATCAAAAAATTATTTGAAAAAACGTCACGGAAGAAAACTTGATTGGAATAATCTTAGAACATATTCAGAAAAAATGCAGTGGGAAAAATTATTTGATAATGATCCGAGAAAGGTGATATGTTCAGATAAATTTGCAGTAAGAGAATGGGTAAAAGGGAAAATTGGGGAAGAGTATCTTATTCCTTTAATAGGCGTATGGGATAGTGCAGAAGATATAAATTTTGAAAAATTACCTGATCAGTTTGTGCTAAAAACAAATTGTGGGTCAGGAGATGTAATAATAATTCGCAATAAATCAGAGTTGACAGAAAAGCAAATTAGAGGTTACAGAGCAAAATTAAACTATTTTTTAAAAATGAAGTTTGGATATAATACTTGTGAACTACATTATAACAAAATATATCCCAAAATAATTGCAGAGAGTTTTATAGATAGTAAATCTACAGATTTGCAAGACTATAAATTTTTATGTTTCAACGGAAAAGCACATTTTTGCTGGGTAGACATAGGCCGTTATCATGAACATAGGCGAAATATATACAATATGAAGTGGGAATTGCAAGAGTGGCATCAATATAACTATGGTATATACGAAAAAGATGTAGAAAAACCGGTAAATTTTGAAAAAATGGTTATGCTTGCTGAAACACTTGCGGAAGGTTTTGCACATGTTAGAGTGGATTTGTATAATGTCGAAGGGAAGATTTATTTTGGAGAAATGACATTTACAAATTCTAGTGGATTTGAAAAAATAGAGCCAGAATCAGCAGATATGATGTTAGGTAATTTATGGGAAATTGACACATCAATAAAAGTGTAAAGCAAATAAAAAAATAAAAGTGAGGTAAAATAATTGAATAAGCAAAGTTTATCAAAAAACTTTATCTTTCAATTTATGTATCAAGGATTAATTCTTATTGTGCCTTTGATTTTGTCTCCATGTTTAACAAGAACATTACAGGAAACCGCAATAGGTATTTATTCTTATACTAATTCAATAGCGTATTATTTTGTGATTTTATCGTTACTTGGTATTTCGCGTCATGGACAAAGAATTATTTCTCAAAGTTCAGAAAACAGTATAGAATTAAGAAAAAATTTTTT
>NZ_QRVX01000128.1:0-1095 GCF_003458885.1 Coprococcus sp. AF21-14LB
CAGGGCAACCGCATAAAAAATAGTTAATACAAAAATCATCACTTTTCTTGTATACTAAAAGAAAAGTGGTGATTTTTATGTTGCAAATGAAAATGTATTTTTCAGATTTGGTAGATAGCAGAGATAATCGAGGATTGAGACATACTCTCGTGGATATTATAGTTATGAGTATTTATGCCGTTTTATGTGGTTATACGGATGCAGAAAATATGGCATTCTTTATGAAACTTCAAGAACCATATTTTTCTAAGATGCTAGACTTGAAATATGGTGTTCCTTCTGCGGATACTCTACTCCGTGTGTTTGCAATAATAGAACCGGAGAAATTCATGCAGATGTTTTATCAATGGATTCGGGATGTTTTGTCTGCAATTCAAAAAAATAATGAATCGGAGCTACAACATATTGCTATTGATGGAAAAGCTGTCCGTGCAGCAGCAGTAAAAGGAGGAAATATCCCATATATTATTTCAGCGTATTTAGAAAACTATGGACTTTCTATTGGGCAGCTGAAAGTAGGGGAAAAGACAAATGAAATCAAAGAAATTCCAAAGCTGTTGAAAGAACTGGATATTACCGATTGTGTGATAACAATTGATGCGATAGGCTGTCAAAAACAGATTGCAAAACAAATCATAGAACAAAAAGGTCATTATTGTCTTGCAGTAAAAACAAATCAGGCAATCTTGTATGAGGAGATAAAAGAGTATTTTTCTTATGTAGAAAAAGAAGAAGCAGAAAAACTCAGTACTTATGAGACGCTCGAAAAAAATCATGGGCGGATTGAGAAACGAAAATATTGGATTTCCTCAGATATTGGTTACCTTACGGGAAAAGAAAAGTGGAAGAATCTGAAAACAATCGGTAAAGTAGAGAGCATCCGGAAAATGGATGAGAAAAGGAGTTTTGAAACGAGGTATTATATTTTAGATCAGGAAATGACCGCTGAAGAGATGTCTCGTATCGTAAGAGGACATTGGGGAATTGAAAACAATCTTCATTGGGTGTTGGATGTTCATTTTCGAGAGGATGCATGTAAAATCAAAGCAGAAAAAGCGATGCAAAATCTGTCACTGATCCGAAAGATCTGTTATA
>NZ_QRVX01000129.1:0-1086 GCF_003458885.1 Coprococcus sp. AF21-14LB
AAAAAATAAGAATCTCCTGTAGAAAATCAGGTATAAAAACACTGATTTCTACAGGAGATTCTTATTTTAAGATTTAGAAGCTAAAAATCGGTATTAACCGACAGCCCCTTTCATTTATGCTAGTATTTTCTTATCATTCTGCAGCATTTCTCTCCAAACTCCAATCATCGACATCCAATCAATAAAATATTTCTTCTAAATTTCTAAGATTTTATTAAGATTCTAAATTTACTGTGAATATTGTTGTTGCGTTTTAGAAATCATGTTATAATCCGAATGACTCCAAAAAGAAAGCGGGGGTTCATTATGAAAAACTTTATTCAGAAATATAAGCATGCGTGGGTATTTTTATACGGACTGATCTACCTCCCATGGTTCTTCTATCTGGAACAACATGTCACAACTGAATTTAATCTGATCCATTCTCCATTGGACGATAAGATACCGTTTATTGAATTCTTTGTCGTACCTTATTTATTGTGGTTTGGTTATATTGCTGTAACTGTCGGATATTTTTTCTTTCACGACAAAAGAGAATTTTATCAGCTCGTCAGTTTCCTGTTTACCGGAATGACGATCTTCCTCATTATTTCTACGGTATATCCAAATGGACTGGATTTGAGGCCGGATGTATTTCCACGGGATAATATTTTTACGGATATGGTAAAGACGCTCTATATTGCCGATACTTCAACAAACGTCCTTCCAAGTATCCATGTATTTAATTCTATCGGAGCTTACATCGCAATTCATCGCAGCCAGGCGCTCAGAAAGCATAAAGCACTTCAGATTGGCACATTTTTGCTGACAGTATCTATCATTCTGTCTACAATGTTTTTAAAACAGCACTCTGTTATCGATGTTGTAAGCGCTTTTCTTATGGCAGCTATACTATATTTTTTCGTATACGCGCCTCGTCCGATTAAATCAGAAACTTACGCAAAACAGACCATTGGATAAAAAAGAATCCCGCAAGCCAATGTCATTAAGTTAAGGAAAAATAATTAGATTCTTATATTAGAAATAATATAGGAGTCTTTTTATTTTGTAAAAATAGTTGACAAACAAGATAGAATGTGCGGCCGC
>NZ_QRVX01000013.1:0-61387 GCF_003458885.1 Coprococcus sp. AF21-14LB
TAGGTCGTTAGACTTTTGTGTCCAACTCGTTCTGAAATCTCTTTAAAGAAATTTTCAGGGTTGTTGTCTATTGTTTAGTTATCAAGGTTCTCTGTCGTTTGACAGCTCATCTAGTTTATCATAACCAATTTGCTTTGTCAAGAACTTTTTTTATTTTATTTTTTCAAGTTCTTGTTGTCTTTGCGACAGCTCATTTAGATTATCACATCTGTTCGACTTTGTCAACAACTTTTTTCTTTTCCAGAAAACTTTTTTTGTTGATCGGAAGCCCTGTCTTGCGACAGCTCGTTCATATTATCACTCCCAGATGCGATTGTCAACATTTTTTTGCAAAAACTTTTATTTTTTTAATTCTTAATTTTCTTCCTTCTTTCTATTTTTTCTTTTCTTTATAATCTCAAATATGTTACAATGTGCAATAACATTAGGAAAGGACAATAAATCTATGAAAAATATTATTAAAAATAATTTCAAAGCGTTGCAGATGGAACTGCGTGAACACAAGAGTTCTTTTATTGTTTATTTTGTGCTGCGCCTTCTTGTAATTATAATTATGATACTTCAAATCCTAAATCATAACTATGAAAATGTTTTCTACTGTATCCTGACGCTGCTGCTTTTGATTGTTCCAAGTTTTCTTCAGGTTCAGCTCAAAATTGAATTGCCGACAACGCTTGAGATCATCATCCTGCTCTTTATTTTTGCAGCCGAGATTCTTGGAGAAGTCAGTTCTTACTACACCCATTTTCCATATTGGGATACGATGCTCCACACATTAAACGGATTTCTGGCTGCTGCCATTGGCTTTTCTCTCGTTGATATTTTAAATCGAAATGAAAAAGCCAAGTTTGTTCTGTCTCCTTTGTATATGGCGATCGTTGCATTTTGCTTTTCCATGACAGTTGGCGTTATGTGGGAATTTTTTGAATTCTCTATGGATACTTTTTTCGGTATGGATACGCAGAAAGACGCTATCGTACATTCTATTTCCACAGTAATGCTCGATCCAACCGGCGGCACAGCTGTCCAACACATTGATAATATAAAAGAAGTGATCATCAACGGCCAGGAATTAGGACTTGGCGGCTATCTTGACATTGGTCTGAAAGATACTATGAAAGATCTTATTGTCAATTTCATCGGAGCAGTTGTATTTTCCATTATCGGTTATTTCTATGTTAAAAAACGTGGTCGCAGTAAATTTGCCAATCGCTTTATTCCAAGCTTGAAGGAAGAAGATGCCGATTTTCTTCGGCTTGTAGCGGAATCGAAAGAGGCACAAAATGAACCGCTTTCTCAAAAGACATCCGCTTCTAAATAATCTTACTAATTTTGTTCTAATCATCTCTTCTACTTTTTAACTATCGCAATTTCCTTTTTAAGTGATTGCGATAGTTTTTTTATTTTTTCGCACCTTACATTGTTGTAACATTTCCTTCTTTTTCTTTTCTTCTTTTTGTGAAACACTTATAATAGATATGAGGTGATATAACATGGATATTGAAACAACAATTATGATCGTTGAAGATGATGAGATTCTGGCAAATGAAATCCGGACCTTTCTTCTTCGCTGGGGATACTGTGCCAAAATTTGTACAGATTTTCAGAATATTACGGATACATTTCTCAACTGGAAACCTCATTTAATTCTTATGGACATTAATCTGCCGTATTATGACGGCTTTTACTGGTGCCGGATGATTCGTGAGATTT
Source organism: Coprococcus sp. AF21-14LB (assembly GCF_003458885.1). NCBI lineage: Bacteria > Bacillati > Bacillota > Clostridia > Lachnospirales > Lachnospiraceae > Coprococcus > Coprococcus sp. AF21-14LB. The sequence goes on from NZ_QRVX01000013.1 coordinate 1,714, forward strand.
CTGACGTACCTGTGATCTATATCAGCAGCCGCAGTGATGACCGTGACAAGATTATGGCAATTGCCCAGGGCGGCGATGATTACGTGGAAAAACCATTCCATTTAGAATTGCTGAAAGCTAAGATAGAAGCAATTCTTCGCAGAACCTATCAGTACAGAATGAAAGAAGAGCATCATTTATCTTCTGAACTTTTATTTGATGCGGGAACTTCTTCTCTTCGTTTCCACGGTGCAACTATGGAGCTGACCAAATCCGAAAAAAGAATCCTCTCTGTTCTTCTGGACCACAGACCAGATATTGTCAGCAGAGATGAATTGATGATGGAACTTTGGAATACCGATGAATATGTTTCCGATGGCACATTGACTACGATGATTTCCAGATTGCGAAGTAAGATCCGGGCTTTTTGCGATCAGGACATTATCCTCACAAAGAAAGGACAGGGGTATTTTATCAAATGAAGTATCTGATTGCTTATTTCAAAAAACGCTCTTTCGTTCTGCTGCTGATCTGTTCTGTCTGCATATTTTATCATCTGTATTTTCTATGTCTTGTGACACTTGAGCAGCCGGAAGATTTGTTCTATCTCGATTTCCTTATTTTTGTTTTTCTCGTCTGCGTTGGAGTCTGGGATTTCCTGCGATTTAAGAAATTACGCCGTAATCTCGATTTCCTTCTCTCTCAAGACACTGTGATCTGGCAACCGGATTTCTCATTTGAATATGCAGACTTGATGGAACACGATGCCCGCATCTACCAGCAGCAGTATCAGGATCTTTACGAGGCTCATTGTGATCTTCAAGATTATTTCACAAAATGGTGCCATGAAGTAAAACTGCCGCTTTCTGCCGCCCGATTAATGCAGGAACGTATTTCTACTCCTGTTCTTCGCGCAGATATGAAACTGCAGCTTGAAAAAATTAACCAATATTTGAATACCGCCCTTGTCGGCTGCAAAATCCAAAGTCATCTGTATGATCTTCAGATGAAACGGGTAAATCTTGCCGACTGTGTCCGCACTTCAATCCACAATCAACAGTTTTTTCTGATTCAAAAACATTTTGAGCTGGATATCGAATACAATGATTTATCTGTATATACTGACAAAGAATGGCTTGTCTATATTCTTGATCAGCTCATCAGCAACGCAGTGAAATATACGGAAGGTCCTCCACTTCTCAAAATCCGCATGTTCTCTGAAGGTCAGCGAATTCTTCTTACTGTAGAAGATCACGGCGAAGGAATCCAGCCGGCAGATATCAGACGTATTTTTGACAAAGGATATACCGGGCAAAATCATCACAATGGGCGTTATCGTTCTACCGGCATGGGACTTTATATGACTGCACAGATGATCGAGAAACTTGGACACCGTATTCAGGCAGAGAGTGAACCGGGAATCTATACCCGCTTTACAATTACCTTTTCTGACAGCCGTGATTATTTTTATCTTACATAAAATGTAAGGCAGATGGATGTTCTGTAATGCTAATGTTAGGATTTTTCCGCTGTCTTTTTCTATAATAGCAATTGTAAGGAGGAACACACGTTATGAATGAAAAAACAGTACTTCAGATTACAAATCTGACAAAAAGTTACGGACAAAGCGGATTCCAGTCACAAATATTGAAAGGAATCAGCCTCTCTGTCATGCAGAACGACTTTATTGCCATTATGGGACCAAGCGGTTCAGGCAAAACAACTTTATTAAATATTCTTTCAACCATTGACAAACCAACACAAGGCTCTATCCTTCTGGATGGAAAAGATATTACCAAATTAAAGAACAAGGAACTCTCTCATCTTCGGCGAGATAAAATCGGCTTCATTTTTCAGGACTATAATCTTCTGGATACAATGTCACTACAGGATAATATCGCACTTCCACTGTCACTCAATGGCGTAAACAGCCGAACATGCATTGAAAAAACAACTGCATTAGCTCATATGTTCGGACTTGAAAACCATTTAAAGAAATATCCCTATCAGCTTTCCGGCGGTCAGAAACAGCGGGGTTCTGCGTGCCGCGCGCTGATTACGAATCCGGAGATCATCTTTGCCGATGAACCAACCGGCGCTCTGGATTCAAAATCGAGCAGGGATTTTCTGGAATGTCTAAAGGCGATCAATGAACACAGAAATGCTACCATTTTAATGGTAACACACGATGCCTTCAGCGCTTCCTATGCAAAAGATGTTTATATTTTAAGCGATGGCTCCATTACCTGCAGACTGACTCGCGGAAAAGACCGAAAAGAATTTTATGACCGGATCATCGATATGCAGGCCTCTATGGGAGGTGATTTCTCATGAGCATGTTCAAACTTGCTTTCATGAATTTTAAGAATAGTATGAGGAACTATCTCTCCCTCATCTTTTCTCTCGCTTTTACTGTTCTGGTATTGTATAATTTCCAGAACCTTATAAGCTCCGGTGTATTAGACCGACTTGGAACTCACAATGCCGAATATGTGGAGATGATTCTGCAGATCATTACTTTTGTCCTTGGATGCTTTATGTTCTTTTTTGTCTGGTATTCGACAAATGTTTTTTTGACAAAACGAAAAAAAGAAATTGGTATTTATATTTTTACCGGACTTACAAATGAACGGATTGGAAAATTATATGTCATCGAAACTCTGTTAATCGGAGGACTGGCATTAACGCTCGGCCTTGTCTTTGGTATTTTGACAACCCGGCTTTTCCAGATGATGATTTCAAGCCTTTCTGATCTTTCCATTCAGATTGGTTTTCAAATCTCCTTCCGCTCCATCCTAATTACTTCCGCCATTTACGGCGCAATCTATATGATCTTTGTAATCAAGGGCTATGTGAGTATTGTCAGGAGCAGCGTCCTTGATATGATTTCTGCCGCAAAACAAAATGAATACGTTCACGAACCAAAGTGCTTTTTAATTGTCAAAGCGATTCTCGGAACTGCATTAACATTATCCGGATGCCTGCTGGCAGTAAAAGAAGGCGGTATGGAAGTGATGAGAAATCTTCTTCTTTCTGTTATTTTAGTTGTCGTTGGAATTTATTTCCTCTTCGGCGGACTGATTCCTCTGATTTTTCAGACATGTTCAAAGCACAAGAAATTTCTCTATCAAAAAGAACGCTGCCTTTGGATTAACAACGTGATTTTCCGTATCCGCAAAAATTATCGTACTTATGCTATGGTAAGCGTACTGCTTTTATGCTCTGTCACAGCTTTGGCGGCTGCATTTGCGATGCAGGCCCGCTATAAAAATATTATTCATTTTCGAAACATGTACACCTATCAGGTGCTTGGGACTCAGGATGGTCTGAACAGCCAGATTCTTTCTTCGATTGAACAAGATAATGATGTGAAGCTTCACGCCGATACTCCGCTCCTTATCTTTGATCCTTCCCTGATTGAAACACTTTACAAAAACAATATTTATTCCGCTGTTCCTTATTCCCGGATAAAACAGCTGGCAAAGGAAACCGGTATTCCATTCAACCTTCCGGAACCGGCTGACAACGAATTTATTAATCTGTCAAATCCTCCGCTGATGTCGTTCATTACTGCCAAAACTGATGTTACGCTTACATTAAATCACAAAACTTATCATCAGATTGCAGAATCTTATGAACCATATCTCGGAATTTTTGAAGAACAAATGTCTTTTTATGTGATGAATGATACGGAATATGAACGGCTCCGTGCCATCGGTCAGGAAGCTTATCTATACAATTACCAGATTCATCAACCGGAACAGTACCAGGCATCTACAGATGAATTGGAATCTCTGATCGCCAGCAATCCGTCACAGCCGCTCAGCTATGTGGCTGTAGATCCGAAAAATAGCGACATTGAATGGATTAAAGTGCTATTCTCCGTCTGCCTGTTCATGTTCCTTGTATTTGTCTGCGCCAGCGGAAGTATTCTTTTTATGAAACTTTACAACGATGCTTTCGATGACCGTGCAAAGTATGAAGTACTTCAGAAACTGGGCTTCTCCAAAGAGACTCTGCGAAAAGCAATCCAAAACGAACTTCGTTTTACTTACATGGCTCCGTTTCTCGTCATGACAGCCGGATCTTATTTTGCAGTGCTCTCGCTTTCTAAAATGATGCAGACGCCACTGTTTTCAATTAATCTGCTCAGTGTTTTATTTATCTTTATTATTTTATATTTTTGCTACCGTATTTCGATTGTTATTTACATCAGAAACAGTCAGATCCGAAGCTGACATCAAAAAAAGCCGCCCATAGAAAGCTGAAAGAAATATTATATTTCCTGCTTATAGCTATCTATGCAGCGGCTTTTATCTTCATATAGTCTTATTGATTTTTTTTCGCTCTTGATCGCTCCAGACCTTCCAACATCCGATCATACTCAATATTTGCAATGGATTCCACTACGAATTTACCATGATCATTCAGCAGCCGATATTTTCTAAGGAGTTCGAATTCCGTTTCTGTCATTCCATTTCTCTCTCGTTTGAGCACCTCAAGATCAATTACATCCTGATACAGGTAATTTGCATCACATTGAAGTACGTTCAATATGCGGCTTAGTTTTTCCGGATTTGGATATGTCCGTTCCAGTTCATATCCACTGATTGTCTGTTTTGACACTCCAATTTGCTCTGCTAACTCCATACTTGACATTCCAAGCTCCGCTCTTCTGTCCCTTATTCTTTTTCCAATTCCCATTTTATGTCCTACTTTCCCGTATTTTTATCTTCAAAAATACGATATTTGTTGTCTTATATAGAATATTGTTGACAATTTTATCCAAATCATGTAAGCTTCATAGCAGATAGTTGTACAAACATTACAGGAGGCGGCACCCATGAACTATAAAGAAGCAATCATAAAAATGATTCAAACACTCAATGATGAAACCACACTCAAACTGATCTATCATTTCCTTACCAGCTTTATTTCTTAAACTTTTTCTGCAATCTTACCAGAACGATACGCATCCAGAAGCTGTTCCAGATCCTTAATCTGTTCTTTTAATTCTAATCCTATGTCCGTATTTGCTACCAGTTTTCGCTGCGCTGCACGCTTCACAAGAAATGTATCCGAATGAATATCACTCTCTTTCTCAATCGCTGCCTCTAACGATTCAAATGGTTCATGGGCCGCAAGAATTAACCCATAAGAATTATAAATCAGTGTATATCCGGCCAATCCTGTCTCCTTCTGGTATGCCTTTGCAAATCCTCCGTCAATCACAAGAACTTTTCCGCCGCATTTGATCGGGCTTTCTCCATCTTTACGTTTCACAGGAACATGTCCGTTTACAATATGACTCGTCTTTGTATCCAACCCAAAGTCTTCCAGAATACCATTCATTACTTCTTCATTTTCAAGAAATTCATAATAAGGATTTTTATTTTCTTTATGTGTATCCTTCTCTGCCAGAAAATACCGCTCAAATGTAGCCATCTTATCTTTTCCAAACAACGGTGAATCCGGATGCAGCCAAATATACCACATCATATCTCTTCCTATTTTCCGCTCATGCTCATCTACAGCAAAAAACCCTTTCCGCACATAGATTTCCAACGCTTCATAAAGCCCTTTTCCTTTATAACTTTTTCCGTGAATTTTAACTTCTTTCAAGCTTCCGTCTGCATTCAATGGCACACAGCCATGATACAGTAAATTACCATTATAAACTTTATAAAGGCTTCCTTTCGTCAGAAGAAACTTCATATGATCCTGCAACTTCTCACAGTGCATAAATGCTTTCTCAAGCCGATCCATAATATCCTGTTCTTCCGCCGTCAAACGATACGGCGCCTTTGGATCAATCGTTGGGAAATTCTTATCCAGAAGTTCCAGCTCTCTTTCCCCAATCCGGATAGTTCCTTTCTCATAATCAATCAGGTGCAGCAGCCTCCTGTTCTCCATATGAAATCCTGGATTACGCTGAATCAGCTGTCCTTCCAGTTTAAATTGAATGATAGAAATTGCTTTATGCATTTTAATATCATTTTCAATCTCTGCTGAATTATAACTGGAAAATCCCTTTAATTTAAAGCAGCTGCATGGATCATCTTTGTAAGTATTGACAGCAAATGTTGCAAGCGGCAGCAAATTAATTCCATATCCATCTTCCAGAATATCCAGATTACCGTAACGGGCGCAAATCCGTATCACATTGGCAATGCAGGAACGCTGTCCTGCTGCTGCTCCCATCCATAGTACATCGTGATTGCCCCACTGAATATCAAGCGAATGATACTTCTTTAATTTGCTCATAATAATATGCGGTCCCGGTCCTCTGTCATAGATGTCTCCAACAATATGGAGATGATCCACAACAAGACGCTGGATCAATTCACTCATTGCGATAATAAATTCCTCTGCCCGGCCGATGCGGATAATCGTTTCTACAATGGAATTGTAGTAGAATTCTTTGTCCGCTGCCTCCGACTTCTCTGTAATCAGCTCTTCGATCACATATGCAAAATCTTTCGGAAGTGCTTTTCGTACTTTGCTTCTCGTATACTTACTCGCCGCACATTTGCAGATTTCAATCAGACGATAAAGTGTAATCTTGTACCAGTCTTCCATATCTGTCTCTGTTTTTGCAATGCTTTCCATTTTTTCTTTCGGATAATAGATCAAAGTAGCGAGAGATTTCTTATCCTTTGCACTGAGTGTCGTTCCAAATACTTCATCGACCTTCCTGCGCACAGAACCGGAGCCATTCTTCAGCACATGAGCAAAAGCTTCATATTCTCCGTGAATATCCGTCAGAAAATGTTCTGTTCCTTTCGGAAGGTTCAGTATCGCCTGCAGATTGATCATCTCTGTCGATGCAGATGCAATTGATGGATACAGTTCTGCCAGCCGCTCCAGGTATTTCATTTCCAGTTCTTTCATTGTCTTCCTCCTGAAATCGAAATGCTTTTATTCTGTTTTTAATACTTTTGGGATGCTTCCCACCGTTTCTCTCTGTTTCTAAGAATAAGAAACAGATATCTGCTTATAGCATACCATAAACTCAATAATTATCAATCAAAAAAGAATGGTCCGGAAACTTACTTTGTTTTCAGACCATTCTTTTTTATGAAATACCTTTGCATTTTCTTTTATTTTGACGTTTTCTCCACCGGCTTGCAGTTATCTGCCACCCATGTCTTAACTGTACTCAGATGGATATCCGCCAGAAGTGCATCCTCGCCAATCGACTCTTTCATAGCATCAACTGACTCAAATCCGAATTTTTCTTTGTACTCTTTCATCACGTTATCCAGTTCTTTTTCACTTAATTCCAGCTTTTCCTTTTTCATGATCAGATCCACTGCCAATGATTGTTTTACTGTCTGCTTTGCAACTTTTTCTGCCTCAGATTCAAAAGTTTCTTCTGTCATTCCGTTCATTGCCTGAGAAAGAAAATCAGCAAATTCCAAACCATTCATCTCCGCAAGCTGTTTGTACTGGGCAACTAATGCTTCTTTCTGCTCCTGCACCTGTTTTTCCGGGTATTTCTTTACTTCTGTATTATCTAATACGACCTGCCATGCATTGTTCTCCAAAGAAGTTCTGGCAGCTTCTTCATTTTTTTCTTTCAGTTCTTTTTTAATATTCTTTTTAAATTCTTCTACTGTCTTAGCATCTTCTGACACATCCTGTACAAACTGATCATTCAGTTCCGGAAGCGTATATGTTGTAATAGAATTGATTGTAATGGCAAATACCGCAGGCTTTCCGGCAAGCTCCGGTGTATAGCTCTCCGGAAATGTCAGGTTAAGCTCAAAACTTTCTCCAACACTATGTCCGATCAGTCCTTCTTCAAATCCCGGAATCATGCGCCCGCTTCCGATCTCAACATCCAATGTACCGGAATCGAACTCTTCTCCTTCGCTTGTTCCTGTATAGTTGATTGACACCGTATCTCCGCTCTGAACCGGACGATCTGCCGCATCATTCACGATTCTGTTTGCATACAGTACAGACTGAATCTCTGCATCCACGTTTTCTTCTGTTACTTCAGCAATTTCTGCTTTCTCTGCTTCAACACCTTTATACTGTGAAATCTTAATATTATCATTTGACAATTCTTTTGAACCGCTTAATTTACTGCAGCCTGCCAAAGAGGAAAGCACCATAGCGCCGGCAAGAACTGCTATCAACTTTTTCTTCATATTCATACCTCAATCTTCCTAATAATTCTGTCTGCTGCACGCTTTCTTACAGACATGCTTTGTTACAGACACTCTTTCATTTATAACACATTTCTTTCACAAATAAAAGGGATTTATCCTTTTTTCACAGAAGATTCATTTTCGCTTGCACTTCCCAGGTAACAATGATACAATACAATCGTTATACATAAGTATATACAGAATCAGAATCTAAAAATGAGGAGGGATACTTTTGTCTTTATTTGCTAAAATCATGCTGATTATCCTGATCGTTATGATCGTTGTTTTAGTTGTCTTATATTTTCTTGGAAAGAAAGCTGAGAAGAAGCAGGCAGAACAGCAGGAAAAGCTGGATGCTATCAAGCAGAACGTCACGATGCTGATCATTGATAAGAAACATATGAAGCTCAAAGAAGCAGGATTTCCTGCCGCTGTAGTGGAGAATACTCCAAAGTATCTCCGCCGCTCCAAAGTACCGGTCGTAAAGGCCAAGATCGGACCTAGAATCATGACTATGATGTGTGATGAAAAGATCTTCGAGAACATTCCGGTAAAAAAAGAAGTAAAAGCTGTTATCAGCGGTATTTACATTACTTCTGTCAAGGGGCTTCGCGGACCACTGGAAGCGCCGCCGAAGAAAAAGAAATTTTTCGACCGCTTCAAAAAGAATAATAAATAAACTTTCAAACTGTGTTTACAGTATGTATAAAAAGAGACAGAAACTTTCGGGTAATCAATATTCCCGCAATAGCTTCTGTCTCTTTTCTTCTTCCATTTTCAGCTCTGTGCTTCCAATTCCGGAATACGCCGGCTTCTACTGCCAGTCTGTCTCCGTTACCGGAAATTCTTTTACCTCTTTTGATTGTACTGTAATTCGGATCTCACAATCTGCTATCGGATCATGATTCACATCTAATCCATATTCAATCAAAATCCTGATAAAATTCTCTGTCTCTTCCACTTGAACTTCCGTTGTGTGAATTCCTACAAGCATTTTTCCGTAGGGCGTGTCATAATAAGTCATGCTGTCTTTCCCTTTGCAGAAAAGCATATGGGTATTGACATTACCACTCTTCAAAATTTCAATTGTATTTGCATCCGTTACTTTAATCTTATTCTTTGTAACTCCCGGAAAGCCTTCTGTAACTTCCTCGTAAATGAGGTAATGTTTCCCGTTTTTGTAGAAATAGCTAGCAGGAGTAACGACTTCAATTGGTTCATCCTCTGTATCCTCTCTTGGAACAACGTCTGTCTGCAGTCCGGAAATGGTCACTAATACATCTCTTGTCATAAAATTGCTCTCTCCTAATATTCTTCAATACTGATCTGCTTTGTTGTATCAATCTCACACGGCCAGATTGTTCCCGCAAACTGACGGAATTTTTCTGCGGCATCACTCACATAAAAATCATATTCTGCATGTGCCCCTTCCGAGACATCCTTTGCGATCTGTTTCTCTTCTAAAAGCTGTTTCAGATTCATTGCTGTCTCGTAAGCCGGATTCACAATATTGACTTCTTCTCCCATATAAGCACGGATTCCGGAACGGAGCAGCGGGTAGTGAGTACAGCCAAGGATCAACGTATCAATATCTGATTCTTTCATTGATTTCAGATAGTATTCAATGATTTCTTCTGTAACGTGATGCTTTGCAAATCCTTCCTCTACAAGCGGAACAAATAGCGGACAGGCTTTCCCTGTCACCTCAACATCCGGTTCCATTTCCTTCATCACTTTCGTATACATCTCGCTTCGAATCGTTGCCTCCGTACCGATTACCCCGATCTTCTTTGTCCGCGTTGCCTGAAGCGCAGACTTAGCTCCCGGCACAACAACTCCCAGCACCGGAATATCCGTCTCATTCCGTACAATGTCAAGCGCCAGCGCACTTGCTGTATTGCATGCAATTACGATTGCCTTCACATCTTTCGTCTGAAGAAATCGAACAATTTGTCTGGAATACCGGATAATATTATCTTTTGATTTGCTTCCATATGGCACTCTTGCCGTATCGCCAAAATATACAATATCTTCCTTTGGGAGCTGGCGCATGATCTCTCTTGCTACAGTCAGACCTCCGACACCGGAATCAAAGACGCCGATCGGTGCATATTTTCTGTCATCTATATTCACAATCTAACTCTCCTTTTCAAGTCTACCTATTTTATTGTACTCACTCCGCCAGAACTTTTCAAGAGAAAAAAACAGACAGAAAATTTCCCGTGAACACATCACAGTCCTTTTCTGCCTGCATTTTCTATTTTCAATAGCTGATTCCCCAGCTCTTTCTCAAACGGCTCAATCTCTTATAATGCAAGAGCTTTCGCAACCTGATACTGATATTCCGGAATCTCTTTACTCATCTGAAGGGCTTCATTGATATCAAAGTCCACATATTCTCCATGTCGATATCCTACTACGCGGTTTGTCTTGCCTTCCAAAAGCAGATCAACCGCCTTACTTCCCATAATGGATGCATACACACGGTCTTTACATGTCGGACTTCCGCCGCGCTGCATGTGTCCGAGAACAGTTGCTCTTGTCTCCATGCCTGTTGCCTCTTCAATACGTTTCGCCATATTGATTGTATCGCCGATTCCTTCTGCATTAATAATGATATAATGCTTCTTACCGCGCTCACGGCTCGCAATAATATCTTTGATGATCTTTTCCTCATCATAATCATGTTCTTCCGGCATGATAATGCGTTCTGCACCATTGGCAATTCCACACCACAATGCAAGCCATCCCGCATCACGTCCCATAACTTCAATCACACTGCATCTCTCATGAGATGTGGAAGTATCACGCACTTTATCAATCGCTTCCATAGCTGTATTTACCGCTGTATCAAATCCAATTGTATACTCTGTACATGCAATATCCAAGTCGATTGTTCCCGGAATTCCGATTGTATTTACTCCCAGATATGCAAGTTTCTGTGCTCCCGCAAAGGAACCGTCTCCGCCAATTACTACAAGTCCGTCAATTCCGTATTTCTTACAGATTCCCGCTGCTTTTCTCTGACCTTCTTCTGTTCTCATCTCCGGACAGCGCGCTGTCATCAGCATTGTTCCGCCTCTATGGATGGTATCTGACACATCCCTGGCTGACAGCTCAATGATCTCTTCATTTAAAAGTCCTGCGTAGCCTCTTCTGATTCCAACAACATTCAGTCCTTTTCCAAGTGCCGTTCTTACAACTGCACGAATAGCAGCATTCATTCCAGGTGCATCTCCACCGCTTGTTAAAACTCCAATTGTTCTCAATTTGCGTGTCATAGTTTTCCCTCCATTGTGATATCAACAATATCTATCTTCTTCACATTTCGACATTATTTTAACATTTCGAATAGATTGTACATGATTTAGTACATCTTTTCAATAGGTTTTTCTACAACTTTTACACAGCTTTTGCCATAGTAATTTGACAATATGCTTAAAAGCCCATCATTTACCTTGATATTTCTATTTGCCGGAAGCCGTTTGATCGCTTTTTCTGCCCGGCAGTAGATGACAACGCTGTCTTTCCCTTCGGATTCTTTCAATAGGTCATACAGTTCTCTCTCTCGTCTCAAAAAAGTCTGTTTATCTTCAAATTGAATCCAAAGTTCACATCGCGTCTCCTCAAACGGCACGATCGACTCACAGATCAGCTTGCTCGGACGGTCATCTTCTTCCACAGCCCGGCCCTGCACAAATACCTTTGCATCTTCATTCAGATATTCCCGATTCTTCTCATAGTCTCTTGGAAATACCACTACTTCTACTGTACCGAGAAGATCTTCGATCGTCAGAAATGCCATCGTCTGATTCTTCTTTGTATATTTAATCGTCTTGCCGACGATCATTCCGCCAATAATTTCTTTGGCTCCATCGGATACTTTCGTTCGTCCTGTCTCTTCGTCCATCTGGAAATCGAGAGTGGTAGCTGAAATACTCTTTCGCCACTTTTCTTCATATTCTTCCAGCGGATGTCCTGTCAGATACACGCCAAGTACTTCTTTTTCAAATGCAAGCTTTGTCTCTTTTTGATATTCTCCTACCGGTGGAAGGGCAATATCGAATTCCTTCTTCTGCTCTTCACTTACAATATCAAATAACGACAACTGTCCTGTCATCGAATATTTCCGCTCCTGATTTACCTGCTCAAGAATTTGGAGATAAATCACCATATACTGTTTTCTCGTTCCTCCGAGACTGTCGAGCGCTCCTGATTTGATCAGATTTTCAATTGTTCTCTTATTGACATCCTGTCCGCTCATTCGCTCAATGAAATCTTTCAGGTTTTTAAATCTGCCTCTGGATTCCCGTTCACGGATAATCGATTCAATGACCGGACGTCCAATACTCTTGATTGCTCTCAGACCATAACGGATATTTCCTCCATCTGCCGAGAAGCTTCCCTCTCCCACATTAATATCCGGAGGCAGAATTTCAATTCCCATCTGCCGGCTTGCATAAATATACTCCGTAACCTTTCCCGGATTATCAATCACAGAAGTCATCAAAGCTGCCATAAATTCCACCGGATAATAATATTTCAAATAAGCTGTCTGATAGGAAACAACAGCATAGGCTGCTGCATGGGATTTATTAAATGCATATTTGGCGAAATCAATCATTTCATCATAAATCTTATTCGCAGTTTTCTCATCAATTCCATTTGCAATACAGCCCGGAACGCCTTCTTCTTGATTTCCATAGACGAAATTCTGCCGTTCCTTTTCCATGACATCGCCTTTTTTCTTAGACATTGCTCTTCGTAACAAATCGCTCCGTCCCAGCGTATAACCTGCCAGATCCCGCACAATCTGCATTACCTGCTCCTGATAAACAATACATCCGTAAGTCGGAGCCAGAATCGGTTCCAGCTGTGGGCAGTCATATGTGACAGAGGCAAAATCATTTTTCCCTTTAATATACTGCGGAATAAAGTCCATCGGTCCCGGACGATATAAGGAAATCCCCGCAATGATATCTTCCAGATTATTTGGCTTTAGCTCTTTCATAAAGTTCTTCATACCGCCGCTTTCCAACTGGAAGACGCCCTCTGTCTTTCCCTGACCGATCATTCCGAGTACATTCGGATCGTTGTAATCAATCTGATCCATATCCAGTTTCTTTCCACTGCTCTTCTCAGCAAGAAGCACTGCATTCTGGATAACGGTAAGTGTTCGCAGACCAAGAAAATCCATTTTCAAAAGCCCCAGCTGTTCAAGCGTTGTCATTGTAAACTGCGCCACAACAGAACCATCTGCGCCGAGTGACAGCGGAACATATTCATCCACTGATTTCTGACTGATTACAACACCTGCTGCATGCATAGAAGTATGTCTTGGAAGTCCTTCCAGCCTTCGCGACATATCGATCAGTTCTTTGACCTGTGGATTTTCTTCATAGGCTTTTTTCATTTCCGGATTATTCAATGCCTTATCAAGTGTAATATTTAGTTCTTTTGGCACAAGTTTGGCAATGGAATCTACAAAAGCATATGGAAGATCCATAACTCTTCCAACATCCCGAATGACTCCCCGCGCTGCCATCGTACCGAAAGTAACAATCTGGACAACCCGATCGGCACCGTATTTTTCTACAACATAGTCAATGACTTCCTGACGCCGTTCAAAACAGAAATCCACGTCAATATCCGGCATAGACACTCGTTCCGGATTCAGAAACCGCTCAAAGAGCAGCTGATACCGGATTGGATCTATCGTAGTGATTCCAAGACAGTAGGACACGATGCTTCCCGCTGCCGAGCCACGGCCCGGACCTACTTTAATCCCGTGGTCTTTGGCATATTTAATAAAATCCCATACAATCAGAAAATAATCCACATACCCCATTGTTCGGATTACCTCTAACTCATAGTTAAGCCGGTCCCGCAGTTCCTGATCCGGAGCTTCATAAAGCCGCTCCAACCCCTCAAAGCATAGTTTATTCAGATATTCCCATGACGTATATCCTTCCGGCACATCATATTTCGGGAGCTTCGTTACGCCGAACTCAATCGTCACTTCACATCGATCTGCAATTTTCTGCGTATTCTCTAATGCCTGAAGCGCATATGGAAAGAGCGCTTTCATTTCTTCCGGAGACTTTACATAGTACTGTCCTCCTTCGTAACGCATCCGATCTTCATCTGCCAGTTTTTTCCCTGTCTGAATACAAAGAAGAATATCATGAGCCTTCTCATCTTCCGCATAAGTGTAGTGAACATCGTTTGTCGCCACAAGAGGGATTCCTGTCTCTTCTGACAGGCGAAGCTGTCTCTGGTTTACCGTTGCCTGTTCTGAAAGACCATGATCCTGCAGCTCCAGGAAAAAATTTCCTTTACCGAAAATCTCTTCATACTGAAGCGCCGCCTTTTTGGCTTCATGATACATGCCGCGCAACAGATTTTTCTGTACTTCTCCTGCCAGGCAGGCGCTAAGAGCAATAATCCCCTCATGATATTCCCGCAATACCTCCAGATCCACACGCGGTTTATAATAATAACCTTCCACAAATCCTTTTGACACAATCTTCATAAGATTCTGATAACCTGTATTATTTTCCGCCAGAAGCACAAGGTGATAATATCGGTCCTCTCCGCTTCCTCCCGCCTCTTTCTCAAAGCGTGAACCCGGCGCCACATAAACTTCGCATCCGAGGATTGGTTTAATCCCCTGGCTTTTGCCTCCCGATAGAAATCAATTACCCCGAACATGACGCCGTGGTCTGTAATTGCCGCACTGTTCATGCCAAGTTCCTTGACTCTGGAAACATATTCTTTTATTTTATTGGAACCGTCCAGCAGACTGTACTCTGTATGGACATGTAAATGTGCAAAATTCATCTCAACCTCTTATTTCGTCGTAATCTTCTGTTCTCCGATTTCTATTTTTCCTGCTTTCAGAAGACGTCCTACCGCTCTCTTAAAAGCTGCTTTGCTCATTCCAAACTCTCTCTTGATGATCTCTGGATCTGCCTTATCTGTAAATGGGAGCATACCGTTTTGCGATTTCATTTTTTCATAAATCATCTCCGCATCCGCATCCATCTGAACAAATGCCTTTTCGCGCAGACTCAGATCCAGTTTGCCATCTTCTTTGACTGACGTAACACGAGCATGGACGATTGTTCCAACCGGTATTTCACGGAATAATTCCCGTCGCGGAATCAGAGCTGAAAATTGATTATCTACTGCAACAAATGCGCCGAACTGCTGGCTTGTCTCATACACGATTCCTGTTACCATATCATCTTTCTTATATTCGGAATCTTTTCGGAGCAATTCATATACCCGCATCGTTGCACATAATCTCTGGCTTTTGTCCACATACAGTGTCACAAGACATTTATCGCCTTTTTTGACACGGCTTGTCTGCTCCTTGAATGGAAGAAAAAGATCTTTTTCCAGTCCCCATTTCAAAAATGCCCCGTATTTACCGGTTTCTGCCACTTCTAAAACCGCCAGCTCTCCCAGTGTAAGCAATGGTTCATTGGTTGTCGCAATCAGGCGATCCTGAGAATCTTTATAGAGAAAGACTTCCACCGGATCTCCCGGTTCTGCTCCTTCCGGCACCTGTTTTTTCGGCAAAAGCACTTTTTCTTTCTCTGTCCCGAGATAGACACCAAATTCCACCTGTTTTACAATTGTCAATACTTGTTTTTTCCCTAATGTTAATTCCATCTTTTGTCTCCTTTTTATCCGATTATTTCTGAAACTCCACAATTGCAAACAACTTTTTCTCGCTATCGCAAAGTCTGATCAGAATTCTGTCCTCTTCTTCCATAACCCATGGAACAATCACATCTCCAAGCACAGCAGAACGCCTGTATTCTACTCTCACTTGATGAAATGCCGTATCCTGCGGAAGTACGTCCAATGCGATTCGGATATAAATACAGTTGTTCATATGTTCATTTGTATCAATATCACTTCCTGCAACCGTGATTTCTTTCCGACAGCTTCCATACTCCTCCGGAAGCGGAATCTTCCGGGGAGCATACTCCATTTCCAGAGGCGCTTCTACCCCGTAAGGCGCAATATCTTCTTCCGCCGGACGTGCCGGTCTTCCTTTACTGAGATCCATAAAAACCCATATGGAATTGGCATACGCTAATTTTTTCCCGCTCTCATCACACATTAAAAAATTTCTCGTTCCATATAGCCCTTCAAATCCACTGGCCCATGTCCCGGTCCGGATCTTCGTTCCTAAATGCGGGTACTCTTCCACAACAATCTGCCAGGCATTCAGCACCCAAGCTTTCTTATGTGTCTCCAGATATTCCACACCCAATCCGATATCTTCCGACTGAAATGCACTGCAGTCCTGAAAATAATTCACAATTGCAGGCAGCGTTGCTTTTCCTTTGTGATCCGTCTCGCTCAGACGGATTCTTCCATCTATTGTATACATATTTCCTCCGCTGTCATATTATTTTCCAAAAAAGAACCATTTAATCTTAAAATCTGTATAGGCGCTTACCATCTCATATTCCTCTTCCGTCAATACATTCTGCAGCTGTATTTTCCCCTCTTCCGGTACAACTGCATTCACAGCGTCCACAAAACAAAGATTTGGATAGAGTACACACCACCAGTTTCTTCCGGAAGCACTGCCAATCAGAATTTCCAGCGCTTCGTACGTTCCTGCCGGAAATGTAATATCTCCATACGTTTTATCCGGGAATTTACACGGACCGATTTGAACTTGAACCGAATAGTCATAGCCTTCTGCCCGGATCACCCGCCTTGCTTCCCGAATCAGTTCTTCCTGATGCTTTATGGCCCAATCCTTTGTTTCCTTTGCACTGTCCGAATCCGGAAGCGCCTTTTTCATATATGTAATCACTGCGTCCTTTACTTTCAGTTTCAATGTTTGATCTTCTTCCCTGTCGCTGTTGGCACGCACATGAAAGCGAAATACTTCCTGTGCCAGTTCCTCCTGCAGTCCGGCTATTTTCTCCGCTGCCCTGCACTCTCTTTTCTCGATGATTCCTGCTGTCAAAAATACTGCCATAATAACTGACACGATAAAACAGATTCTATCTTGTTTTCTCATACCGATCTTTCACTCCTTCCTCTCTGTCAGGAGTATATCCGTCTTTTGACAGCCTATTCACATGATTTACTCTTTTCGGATTAAATCAGCAACAGCCTGTACCTGATTATCAATATGGCGGTTTGTGATTTCTGTTGCCTTTTCTTTATTATGAGCTTCAATCATATGAATCAGTTCTTCATGTTCATTCAACAGTCCTTCGTGACATTCCTTTCGTTTCAGGTATTCTACCCGATAGCGTACATCTGCTCCCGCAGATTATTTAGAAGCTGGATCAGACGTTGATTATCTGTTGCAAAATAAATCACATCGTGAAATCTCACATCCGCCTCAGCTATCTGTGTAATATCATCATGATCGAGACTCTCCTTAAATTCCCTGGCGCACTTTTTCAATTCAGCAATTCCTTCTTCTGTAATCTTATCACAGGCCAGCTGCACTGCCAGTTCCTCCAGAGCTTTCCTCACTTCCAGAACGTCTCTTAAATTCTTTTCTGTAATTTCCGCAACCTCTGCTCCCTTTCGCGGAATCATCAGCACAAGCCCTTCCAGTTCCAGTTTACGAATTGCCTCGCGAATCGGTGTCCGGCTCACTCCTAATTTATTCGCCAGCTGAATCTCCATCAGACGTTCCCCCGGCTTAAGTTCTCCTCTCAGAATTGCCTGGCGCAGTGTGTTAAACACCACATCTCTGAGCGGAAGATATTCGTTCATCGTCACATTAAATTTGGCATCCATTCTCTTATATGTTCCTCCTTGCTCCATGTATATTTGTCAGGTATACCTGTTTTGTCACCGTATGCTCCCGAATCATCCGCATTGCTTTTGACGCCTTTTTCCGGTCATCAAACAGCCCGAACACCGTTGGACCGCTTCCACTCATCATCGCATTCAGCGCCCCTGCTTCTTTCATCATCTTCTTTACCTGATCAATAACCGGATATGCTTCTACCGTTACCTGTTCCAGTACATTTCCCATCTTAGATGCAATTCGCTGTAAGTCTCCCTCTTTCAGCGCTTCCATCATTCCATCCACATCCGGATGCTCCACAATCTCCTTTGCATCCAACTTCTCATACACCATCTTCGTCGATACACTGATCGGCGGTTTTGCAATGAGTACATAACATTTCGGAAGCGCAGGAAGTCTTGTCAATTCTTCTCCAATTCCTTCTGCAAGAACGGTTCCTCTCATAATGCAGTACGGAACATCTGCTCCCAGTTTTACACCGCGCTCCATCAGTTCTTCTATACTTAATCCCAGGCCATACATCCGGTTCATTCCAAACAACACTGCAGCAGCATTAGAGCTTCCTCCGGCCAATCCTGCTGCCACCGGAATATATTTCTGAAGTGAAATACTGATTCCACCCGGAAGCCCGAACTCATCCATTAGAAGCTTTGCTGCCTTATATGCAATATTATTTTCATCAACCGGAAGGAAATACAGATTTGTTGAAATCCGGATTCCCGGCTCTTTTGTCTTTTCCAAAAGTACATTATCATACAGGTAAATACTCTGCATAATCATTCTCACGTCATGATATCCATTTTCCCGTCGTCCAAGTACATCAAGCGCAAGGTTAATTTTCGCCAATGCTCTTAACTTCAGCTTATCCATGTTGTATATTCCCTCCTTTTCTTTCGCATATATCATGTATTAGCTGTATCTTGTATACATTATACTATTTTAAAGTATACTCGTACTTTCTTTAAAAATCAATATTTTCTCTCCTTCTTTTACCTCTTCTGTCTGCAGATGATTCACTTCCCGGATTCCCTCTGCTGTTGTACTGTAGCGTTTCGCAAGCGCCCATAATGTATCGCCTTTTTTTACTGTATACCCTACGATCCCCGGACATTTTTCCAACTCTTTTTTATCAATTTCACTAACTTCTATTGATTCCATTGTGTCCATCTCAAATGCTCTTTTCAAAAAACTCTGAAAAGAAAGTACCGCCTTTACTTCCACCTGATTTCCGCCAAGCAGATTCACAAAAAGCTGTTCAATCCCGTGCGTAATATCGTATTTCATGTCCGGTACAGTCTCATTGCTCTCAATCAGATGAGAAAATGGGATCATCCCCTGCCATACGTCAAATGGTACCTCATCACTGGCTTTCACATACAGAAAACAAATATGAATCACCCCTTCTACGCGAATACCATCGGATTCCACACGGCAATTTTCCGGCTGCAGTACACCTTTACTGTGACAGATCTGTAAAATATCATTTTGCAGTTCCGGCAGCGATAACTGCTCTGTCAGCTTACACTTAGAGTGATTCTGCATAACCATACTCTCATAGCAGCATTTTCGAAAAGAAGGCTTCAGCTCCTGCTGCAGAGAATATACGTCTTCCAGAAAAGTTACTTCCTCTTCCTCATATACTGCGATTTTTAAATCAATCGTCCCTTCAATTCCCAAAATCCTCGGCTCCCCGTCTTCATCCATGCGAAGATCTATATTTACATCCCCGAGATTTTTCATAACATGATGATACATTCCACTTTCCGCTTTACTTACTTCAATGCGCCCCTCATAAGGAACCGTCTGTTCCAGCCAGTCCAGTTTTCCTTCTGCCGACTCATAGAAAACAAAGACAAGAAGCTCTCCCTGAAGCGCCAACGCTCCCTCCTCAAGCTTTGTTTCCAGTTTTCTTTCCGTTACGTCTGACCAGAGGATTGTTCCGACATTTTCCTTTGTTCCCGGAAGGCGTATTTCTTCTTTCAGCCGATAAGTATCTTTTTTACTTGCCCGCAGTTCCAAAAGATTTTCTTTCCGGAACTTCTTGCAGATGCTCTCCTCACTATCCACATCAATAGACGCTTCTTCATCCCGAAGTCCCTCCGGCGCTGCTGCCAGATCCACGACTGCTTTGATACTAAGCTTTCTGGAATGTACAATGGATGCTGAAAATTCCACTTTCATATCCGTCAGCTGATAGCGCCCTTCTTCCTGTTCTTCTATGTAGATCATTTCCTCAAACGGAAGTTTCCCTTCCAGTGAAGCCAGCCTTTTCTCTCCCTCTTCCGTCACATACAAAATGGAAAATATAAGCCTGCCGGAGATCTTCAGATAGTTTTCCATGTGCCGCAGCTCTTCTACCCGAAGCTTTCCTTCACTCAGAACAATCCGCCCTACATCATTTTTTGCATCCGGCACATTATAATCTTCATCAAGAAAAAACTGAGCTGTGACCTTCTTTCCCGCATCATTAAAATGAATCATCTTTTTTACTAATTCCATTGCTTCTTCCTCCTCTACTTGAATACAATATATTTATCGGTCTGTTCCATTTTTATGACAATATATGGATATGTTTTTCTTTCCTCTGTCTTTTCTCCTTTCTTTGGACCAAGCAGATTTGTATGGATCCAAACCGCATCTTTGCTTTCATAAACCTCATCTGCAATAATACTGTAACCGCTCATTTCCTGCTCCCCGTAGCCCTTTGCTGCATAAATCATTCCCTGATCTTCATATGTCATTTGAAAAGGCTCTTTCTTCGCAGTTTCCAGTTCTTTTAGAAATGTTTCCGGAATCTCATGTTCTTCAAGAATGACATAATCCAGATCTTTTCCGCTTGCCTCATGGAGCTTCTGGAAATGACATCCTGATAACAAAACCAAAAAGCCTGTCAGCAGCACGCCCAGTATTGCCCGTTTCATATCCCCTCCGGCTTTCATTCTTTTTTAACATCATACACAGGAAGGTTGTGAAAAATACCAAAATCGAGTATAATAAACTTCAAATCATTTCAAAAAAGGAGAGGGCACTTATGAATTTTGAAACTGCCCAGACGACATATGGTCCGTCAGACCGTCTGTCCGGGATTTTACTGCACCCTACTTCTCTTCCATCTCCATACGGCATCGGAGATCTCGGAGACGGTGCTTATGAATTTATTGATTTTCTAAATAAAGCAGGTCAGCATCTCTGGCAGGTGCTTCCACTTAACCCGACCGGATTCGGAGATTCTCCCTATCAGAGTTTCTCTGCATTTGCCGGTCAACCGCTTTTGATCAGTCCTGACGATCTTCAAAAACTGGATCTCATCAGCGCAGAAGACTTAAAAGACTTTCCGGACACAGATTCTGAAACTGTTGATTATGGGACTGTGATTCCGTGGAAGAATGAACTTCTCCGGAAAGCCTACGAAAAATTCTGTCACACAGCTGACAAGATGCTTCTGGAAGAGTACGACTCTTTCTGCCGTGAAAATGAATTCTGGCTTTCTGACTACACACTTTATATGGCATGTAAAGCTGCTAATGATGGGCGTTCCTGGCTGGACTGGAAGGCTCCGTACCGGAATCCTTCTCCGGCAGAAAAGGCAGAATTAATGCTGTCTCTGAAACATGAGATTCATTATTACAAATTTGTTCAGTTCATATTCTTCCGTCAATGGTATGCCTTAAAAGCATATGCCAATGACAAAGATATCAAGATTATCGGTGATATCCCTATCTTCGTCTCTTTGGACAGCGCAGATGTATGGAGTCATCAGGAACTCTTTCTTCTTGATGAAGAAGGCTATCCAACTGTCGTTGCAGGTGTTCCGCCGGATTATTTTTCTGCAACCGGACAGCTTTGGGGCAATCCCCTCTATGACTGGAAAGTCCACAAGAAAACCGGATATGCCTGGTGGATTGCGCGGATTCGTAACCAGCTCGATCTTGTTGATTATTTGCGGATTGACCATTTTCGTGGATTTGAAGCCTTCTGGGCAGTTCCTGCCAACGCCGAATCTGCTGCTCTTGGAACATGGAAACGCGGTCCAAAAGAATCTCTTTTTCTTGCGATCCAGAAAGCTCTTGGAGATCATCTGCCAATCATCGCAGAAGATCTTGGGATCATCACACCGGAAGTCGAAAAACTTCGGGATACGTTTGGCTTTCCGGGAATGAAAGTTTTGCAGTTTGCCTTTGAATCAGAAGAAGAAAGCGCATATCTTCCTCACCAATTCACAACAACGAACTGTGTTTGTTACACCGGCACTCACGATAACGATACTTCTATGGGCTGGTATACGAATGCTTCTCCGAAAGCTCAGGATAAAGTGCGCCGCTATATGAATACGGACGGCAATTCTGTTCATTTTGACTTCATCCGCACCTGTCTCGGAAGCATTGCGGCCTATGCTATCTTCCCAATGCAGGATGTACTCGGCGTCAACTCAGACGGACGCATGAACGTACCCGGTAAAGCAGCCGGAAACTGGAGTTGGCGCTTCTGCCGCGAAGCATTGAGTGATTCCCTCGCGGAATATTTAAAATCTCTCTCCCATTTATATGGAAGATATTAGAAAGGACCGAATACTATGATTCGCTTTATCTTCGTCTTTATTTTTTTAGTCAGCTTTTTAATCTTGTCTATTCCTGTTATGCTTGTGGAATGGCTCATAGGTAAATTCCGTCCAAATGCACGGGACTACTCCAGTCTGCGTATTGTACAGTGGGGTTTTAAATGTATTCTTAAAATCACCGGGGTAAAGATTACTGTCATCGGAGAAGAACGTGTTCCGGATGAACCGGTGCTTTTTATCGGTAACCATAGAAGCTTTTTCGATATTCTTCTCACATATTCCCGCTGTAAGCGGCTGACAGGCTATGTAGCCAAAAAAGAAATGGAGAAAATCCCGCTTCTTTCCACATGGATGCGTCTGCTCTACTGCCTCTTCCTTGACCGCGAGAATATTAAAGAAGGATTAAAGACAATTCTGCAGGGCATCGACTATGTAAAAAAGGGAATTTCTATCTGCATTTTCCCGGAAGGAACGCGGAATAAAGGAGAAGAACTCTCACTCCTTCCATTCAAAGACGGCTCATTAAAAATTGCCGAAAAAACAGGCTGTGCCATTGTACCGATTTCTATGAATAACACAGCTGAGATCTTCGAGAATCATCTCCCGCGGATCAAAAAAACACATGTGGTTATCGAATATGGCGAACCGATCTATCCGGGTTCCCTTGATAAAGAGACTCGTAAACATCTGGACGTTACTGCCAGAATATCATCGACGAAACCATACACAAAAATGCAGCATTGCTGTAGGAGGACAATTAATATGGATTCAAGAAATTTAACATTACTTACAGATTTATATGAATTAACGATGATGCAGGGATATTTTGAACGGGGAGACAATGAAGTAGTCGTTTTTGATATCTTTTTCCGGGCGAATCCATGCGGCTCCGGATATTCCATTGCCGCCGGACTTCAACAGGCTATCGACTATGTAAAGAACCTGAATTTTTCTTACGATGACGTAGATTATTTAAGAAGTCTTCATATGTTCAGTGAAGAATTTCTCCACTATCTAAGCGGATATCATTTTAGCGGGAGCATCTATGCCATTCCGGAAGGAACTGTTGTCTTTCCTCGGGAGCCTCTTGTAAAAGTAATCGCACCGATGATGGAAGCGCAGCTTGTAGAAACCGCTCTTTTAAATATCATCAATCACCAGTCGCTGATCGCAACAAAAGCTTCCAGGGTAGTTCATGCTGCCCAGAATGATACCATTATGGAATTCGGTCTGCGACGGGCTCAAGGACCGGATGCAGGACTCTACGGCGCCAGAGCTGCTATGATCGGAGGCTGTGCCGGAACTTCCAACGTACTGGCCGGCAAAGAATTTGATGTCCCGGTTATGGGTACCCATGCTCATAGCTGGATTATGAGTTTTCCGGATGAATACACTGCATTTAAGACATATGCAAGACTCTACCCTTCTTTCTGCTGTCTTCTCGTTGACACTTATGACACATTGAAATCCGGTGTTCCAAATGCCATCCGGGTATTCCGCGAAATGAAGGAAGAGGGAATCGAACTGGAAAAATACGGTATTCGTCTTGACAGCGGCGACCTTGCTTATCTTTCCAAAAAGGCCCGCAAGATGCTGGATGAAGCCGGTTTTCCGGATGCATTTATTTCTGCCTCTAATGATCTGGATGAATACCTGATCCATGATCTGAAGATGCAGGGCGCAGCCATTAATTCCTGGGGCGTCGGCACAAATCTGATTACCTCCAAAGACTGCCCTGCTTTCGGCGGTGTTTACAAATTGGCTGCCATTCAAAATGAAGAAGGAGAATTTCTCCCGAAGATTAAACTTTCTGAAAATTCAGAAAAAATTACCAATCCAGGAAATAAAACCATTTACCGAATCTATGAGAAAGAAACCGGAAAGATTAAAGCCGATCTGATCTGCTTTGCCGATGAGATTCTGGACCCGGAAAAGGAACTTCTTCTTTTTGATCCAATTGAAACATGGAAGAAAACACGCTTAAAAGGCGGTTCCTACACTGTTCGTGAATTGATGTGCCCGGTATTTTTAAATGGGGCTTGTGTTTATCTTGAGAAATCTGTTACCGAAATTGCTGACTACTGCCGTCAGGAGAAAGAAACTCTCTGGGATGAGACAATGCGTCTCTTTAACCCGCATCCGGTCTATGTTGACCTTTCCCAGAAACTCTATGATGTGAAGAAGTCACTGCTTGACCAAATGAGCATGGATGATTAAAATAGGATAGACTATCGTTAAACTGAGAAAAGAGGATAATATATATGAAAATAGTTGTATTAGCAGGCGGATTAAGCACAGAGCGTGATGTTTCTCTTACATCCGGTGCCGGTATCTGCCGTACATTACTTGCAAATGGTCATCAGGCTGTCCTGATGGATGCATTTATGGGAATTCCATATGATGCTGATAAATTAGATGAACTGTTCTCCCTTCCGGATGCCGGACTTTCCATTGCATCCGGAATCAGCGCAGATGAACCTGATCTGGCTGCCATCCGCGCTTCCCGCCCGGACCAGTCTCCATGTCTGCTTGGACCAAATGTAATCGCCCTTTGCCAGATGGCAGACATTGTATTTATGGGACTTCACGGTGATATTGGTGAAAACGGAAAGCTCCAGGCTACTTTCGATGTGCTGGGAATCAAATATACCGGCCCGAATTCTCTTGGCAGCGCTCTGGCAATGGACAAAGGACTGACAAAACAAATTTTCCGCACAGAAGGCGTACCAACACCAAAGGGAACATGGCTTTACAAATCCTGCCGGGATACTTCTCTTGCTGCTCTTGGTCTTTCACTCCCAGTCGTTGTAAAACCATGCTCCGGCGGTTCCAGCGTTGGTGTATATATCGTACACACGGAAGACGAATATCAGCAGGCGATTGAAGCTTCTTTTTGCTATGAAGATGAGCTGATTATTGAAGAATATATTAAAGGACGGGAATTTGCTGTCGGAATTATTGAAGGAAAAGCGCTCCCGGTTATTGAAATCATTCCAAACAGCGGTTTCTTCGATTATAAAAACAAATATCAGGACGGATGTACTCAGGAAATCTGTCCGGCACAAATTCCGGAAGACATTGCACATAAGATGCAATCTGCTGCCGAAAAAGCATTTGCTGCATTAAAATTAGATGTTTATTCAAGAGCAGATTTCCTTCTGACAGAGAATGGAGATATCTACTGTCTGGAAGTCAACAGCCTCCCTGGTATGACTCCTGCAAGCCTTCTCCCAAAGGAAGCCGGCGCTGCCGGAATCAATTACAGTGAGCTTTGTGAGATGATCATCGAAAAATCTCTTGCCCGCTACAACAAAACGGTCTAAACAAAAGAGGAACGGTATTATGAAACAAATGTCATTAAAAGAAATTGCCGCTGCCTGCGGCGGCACCTATTTTGGTAAAGATGAATTTGCCGCCCGGGAAGTTACCGGCGTTGCTATTGACAGCCGCAAAATTGAAACCGGATTTTTATTTGTCCCGATCAAAGGCGCCCGGGTAGACGGACATGATTTTATTCCGCAAGTCATAGAAAAAGGAGCTCTTGCCACACTTTCTGAAAAACCGCTCGGCAATGTATCCTTTCCATACATCCTTGTGGAATCTGCTCCTCAGGCGCTCAAGGATATCGCCCGTCACTATCGTCAGGCACTTGGAATTAAAGTTGTCGGCATTAGCGGAAGTGTCGGAAAAACAAGTACAAAAGAAATGATTGCCTCTGTATTGGCTCAGAAATACCATGTTCTGAAAACAGAAGGTAATTTCAATAACGAAATTGGTCTTCCTCTGACAGTATTTCGTATCCGTGAGGAACATGAGGTTGCTGTCCTTGAAATGGGAATCAGCGATTTTGGCGAAATGGATCGCCTGGCTGCCATCGCACAGCCGGATATCTGTGTCATTACAAATATCGGCTACTGCCACTTAGAACAGCTCGGAGACCGCTTGGGCGTTCTTCGTGCCAAAACAGAGATGTTCCGTCATATGCATCATGGCGGAGATGTGATTTTAAACGGAGACGACGATATGCTGGTTCATGCAGAAGTGCCGGAGCACGCTTCCAGCTTCTTCTTCGGCCGCTCTTCTCAGAGCGGTATTTATGCTTCCGATGTAGAAGACCTTGGCCTTCGCGGCACTGCCTGCACAATCCATCTTCCATCCGGTACACTCCGGGCAATTATTCCAATTCCGGGTGCTCATATGGTATATAACGCTCTTGCCGGAGCTGCGGTAGGTATGAGACTTGGACTTTCTCTTGACGAGATACGCTCCGGAATCGAAGCGCTCCGACCGGTCTCCGGACGCAATAACATCATAGAAACTGAACATTATATGCTGATTGACGACTGCTACAACGCAAATCCAGTTTCCATGAAAGCTTCCATTGATGTTCTTACCTGTGCGCTCGGACGCAAAGTGGCCATACTTGGAGATATGTTTGAGCTTGGAGCGAATGAAAAAGAAATGCATTATGAAGTAGGTGTATATGCCGCCCAAAAAGCAATTGATGTACTTATATGTATCGGAACTTTGGCACAGCAGATTGCCGAAGGCGCTAAAAGCATTCACCATAACGATGATTTTCACCCGGAAATACATTATTTTGCAACAAAAGAAGAATTTCTTCAGCACCGTGAAGAACTCTTAACAGACAGGGACTCTATTCTGATCAAGGCATCACATGGAATGGAATTTCCAGTCATTGTGGAGGCACTGCAATAGCTATGAGTTACGAAATCATTACGCTCGATCTGGACGGCACGCTAACTAATTCAGAGAAGAAGATTACTCCGCCTACCAAAAATGCACTGATAGAGATTCAGAAAGCCGGCAAACAAGTGATTCTTGCTTCCGGCCGACCGACAACCGGTGTGCTCCCTCTTGCAAAAGAACTGGAACTTGACCGTTTCGGCGGCTACGTCCTTTCTTTTAACGGTGGTCGGATTATGAACTGCAAAACAGGTGAAATTATTTACCAGAAGGTGCTTCCGCCAGACGTACTGCTGCCAATTACAGAAGCTTCCATATCTTATCCGGTTGATATTCTCACTTACGATATGGAACACATTTACTGTATCCAGGCAAAAGAGACACCGAATGAATACACAATGCTGGAATCCCGGATCAACTCTATCCCGGTAGTTCCGGTCAATGATTTTTCCGGCATCTCCTTTCCGGTCAATAAGATATTAATCTCCGGGGAACCAGAATATACGGAAGACCTGGAAACACTGCTGAAAAAGCAGTTTCGTTCCAGACTCAATATTTATCGCTCCGAACCTTTCTTTCTGGAAATCATGCCGGCAAACATCGATAAAGCCTATTCTCTCCAGAAGCTTCTGAACAATATCGGACGCAGCGCCAATGAAATGATCTGCTGCGGAGACGGCTTTAACGATCTGACGATGCTGGAATTTGCAGGACTTGGCGTAGCAATGGCCAATGCACAGCCGATTCTTTTGGAACGGGCAGATTTTATTACAAAATCCAATGATGAAGATGGGATTCTTCATGTAATCGACCATTTTATGCGATAACAAAAATGGAATAAAGTCAGACTATATTCCACCATATTGTATTTTAACGCTTTTCATCAAAAGAGATCGGAATTCTTTGAACAAACACAAAGAATCCCGACCTCTTTTTTATCTTCTGTTTTTTACTGTTCTGCTGTTTATTGTTACTAGAAGTTTCCAATCGTCTCCTCATTGAGATGTTTCACGATTTCAACGGCAAGCCGCACAGAATTCTGGTAATCTTCAAGTGTACAGATTCCATAATGGCTGTGAATATAGCGTACCGGCACTCCAATAACGATTGTCGGAACACCGTGACGTGATGCGTGAATGTATTTTCCATTCGTTCCTCCGCCACTTCTTACGGATTCCTGTACCGGAATACCAAGTTCTTCTCCCAGATCCAATGCAAATCTCTGGAATCGCGGATTTGTAATCATAGAACAATCAAAATGGCGCAGCATCGGTCCTTTTCTAAGAGCCGTCTGAATCATATAATCCGGTGAAAACGTATCATCTGCCGGACATCCTTCAAAAACAATACACACATCTGCATCAATATTGTCTACAGCTGCCATAGCACCTCTTTCTCCCACTTCTTCCTGCACGGTAAGCGTCGCTTCCACATCCACCTCCAGTTCTTCTTTACTTAACTGGTTCAGCGCTTCGATCAGAGCCGCACAGCCTACGCGACAGTCAAATGCTTTTCCCATAAACAGATCCCGTTTCTCATCATAAGTACACTCCACATCCGGAACTACCGGGGCAGCCATACGGATGTTAAAGTTCTTCTTCAGATCCTCTGTACTTACAGCTCCCACATCAATTGCCATATCAGAAAGCGTGCGTCCACGTCCTTTTTCCGCTTCACTTATAAAATGCGGTGGTTTACTTGTAATGATGCCTGGAATATATTCTCCGTCGTCATTCCTTACCCGCACCTTATTTGAGGGAAGGTTTGTCACTTCACTCCCGCCCAAAGTAAGAAAATTCATCGTTCCATTTGGTTTGATCGCCTGCACAATATATCCTACTTCATCACTGTGAGCATCCATCCATACTTTTAACTTCCGCCCCTTGTTATTTTTCAGGCTCATGTATGTATTTCTCAAAGAATCAATAGTAACATTACAATAGTGCTCTGTCTCTTTTCTTCCGATTTCAGCAACCTCATCCTCAAATCCGGATACACCGTTGGCATTGCTCAATGTTTTGATTAACTCAATGTTTTCTTCTCTTGTCCTCATCGCTCAACTCTTTCGCTGTCTGCATGCTGTGCCGATCAGCTCTTCCTTTCTGCAAATTCAAAAAGGACAGTGAAAATCACTGTCCTCACCTTGTACCATTATATCATATCCGGCACAAAAAATCACTATAGCACTTTAGATAAAAAATCCTGAAGTCTTGCATTTTTCGGATGAGCAAAAAACTCTTCCGGAGTGTTCTCTTCCTGAATCTTACCTTCATCAATG
Source organism: Coprococcus sp. AF21-14LB (assembly GCF_003458885.1). Lineage (NCBI taxonomy): Bacteria > Bacillati > Bacillota > Clostridia > Lachnospirales > Lachnospiraceae > Coprococcus > Coprococcus sp. AF21-14LB. Next base: position 31,194 of record NZ_QRVX01000013.1, read on the forward strand.
AAAATAACTCGCGTTGCAACTTCTCTTGCAAATCCCATCTCATGTGTAACAACAACCATAGTCATGCCGTCCGCCGCCAGCTCTTTCATAATATTTAAAACCTCTCCTACCATCTCCGGGTCAAGTGCGGATGTTGGTTCATCAAAAAGCATCACATCCGGATTCATCGCAAGCGCTCTTGCAATAGCAATACGCTGTTTCTGTCCGCCGGAAAGACAATCCGGATAGGAATCTGCCTTGTCCGGAAGTCCTACTCTTGCCAGCAGTTCGTCCGCTTTCTCTGATGCCTCTTCTTTTGTCAAAAGTCCAAGTGTCACCGGAGCCAACATAATATTCTCTTTCACACTCTTGTGCGGGAATAAATTGAACTGTTGGAACACCATTCCGATTTTCTGGCGGTGACGATTAATATCCACTTTTGGATCGGTAATATCTGTTCCTTCAAATAAAATCTGTCCTCCTGTTGGTACTTCCAGAAGATTTAACGATCTGAGAAATGTTGATTTTCCTGAACCGGATGGTCCAATAATCGCCACAACTTCTCCCTGACAGATGTCTGTAGAAATACCGTCCAACACCTTATTATTGCCAAACTGCTTCTGCAAATTTTTTACTTCAATTAACACATTCTTCTTATCGCTCATTTGTACGCAACCTCTTTTCCAGTTTATTCATACATGCTGTCAACGCCATAACAAGTACGAGATAAATTGCCGCTGCTGCCAATAACGGCCAGAACGCATCGAATGTACGGCTCTGAATCATCATAGCGCCCTTTGTCAGATCCTGCATTCCAATATATCCAATGATTGAAGTCTCTTTCATCAACGCAATAAACTCATTTACAAGCGCCGGCAATACGTTTTTAAATGCCTGTGGTATAATAATGAGACGCATTGTCTGACGATAATTTAATCCCAGGCTTCTGCCCGCCTCAAACTGTCCATTGTCCACCGCCATAATACCGGATCTCACTGTCTCTGCCACATATGCGCCGGAATTAATTCCAAATGCCAGTGCCCCTACCAGAATCTTATTCATAGACACACTTGCGAAAATAACAAAATTCATAAACAAAAGCTGAATCATAACCGGTGTACCCCGGATGACTGTAATATAAATTACAAACAATCTGTTAAGAATCTTAAAAGATCCTGATTTATCATGGCTCGCCCGCACAATCGCTACAAAAAATCCGATAATAATTCCGAGGATTACTGCAAAGATTGTAATGAGCAGTGTATTTTTCAAACCATCTAAAAGCCATTGATACATATCTCCGGCTATAAAATTAGAGTAAAACCCATCTGCTATCTTATTAATCAAACTCACTTTGTCACCCGCTTGCTTTCTTATTTCTTAACGATAATTACCTGGCTTGCATTTGCATATGTATCTGTAAAATCAGCATTTTTTTCACGCTCTTCTGTCACAGTCATACCTGCCATTCCAAAATCCGCCTTTCCGGATTGTACTGCCGGAAGAATAGAATCAAATTCCATATCATCAACCTGTAATTCATATCCAAGCTTATCGCAGATTGCCTGTGCAATGTCTATGTCAATTCCAACAATCTTATCCCCTTCATGGTACTCATACGGATCAAATTCTGCATTGGTTGCCATAATCAATTTTCCATTAGAGTGGTCTGCATCTGCCGGAGATTCGTATGGAGTTTTTTTCGCATCTTCACCAATGTAGTTAGACATAATTTCATCGATAGTTCCATCTGCTTTTAATTCTTCAAGCGCCTGATTAATCTTTTCAAGAAGCTCTGTATTTCCTTTTTTCAAACATGCTGCATACTCTTCATTCACAAATTCTTCATCAAGGATCTTCAGATCATCATTCTTTTCTACAAAATTCTTAGCCGGCTGTGAATCAATAATCACACAGTCAATCTGTCCCGTTTTCACTGCCTGAATTGCCTCGCTTCCTTTACTGAAACGCTGTACTTCTTTTGCACCGTACTCTTCTTTTGATGCTTCAAGATCGCCTGTTGTTCCTAACTGTACTCCAATAACAGCGCCCTTCAGATCCTCTTTCCCTGCAATTGTTTTCGCTTCTTTTGTGCCTCCGCATGCAGCAAGTGAAGCTGCCATCATTACTGTTAAAATCCCTGCTGTAACTTTCTTCCAATTTTTCATAATCTCTCTTCCCTTCTTATCAATCAATCTTAATTATTATTTCTTATTTCTTGTGTTCTGATGTTTCTTATTATATCACTTAATTTGGCAAATGCAAGTATTTTTATTAATATTTTTGTATATTTATGCAAATTAACACTATTTCTATTTAGTTTCCAAGATATTTGTATATAATTATACATTTTCTTTGTATTTCTTCTCCCACTGGTGCCTAAAATTCCCCCTGACACAGCATTGGAGTGGGATCATCTCTGATCACCCACTCCAAGCATTTCTAAAAACGTATATTCCGTTACTATTTCTATATATTTCCCTTTATAAAAATCAGAAAATACATTTCATATCATACCAGACTGCCCCTCCGTGTACAGAATCTGATACTCCATGATTCACAAAACCACAGGAAGAATAAAAGGGAATTAAATGTTCCTTGCATGTCAGAATAACACCTTTCTTTCCTCTCTGTCTTGATGCTTCTATCATCTGCATAACTAACTGTCTGGCAATCCCCTGTCTTCGATACTGAGGACGCACATTCAGACCAAACACTGTCTGATAAGCTCCATCCGGCACATGAAGCTTTTCTTCTTCGTGATAGAACGCATCCGGAAGTTCTGGTTGATCAGTTGCTCCTCCATTGATAAATCCAAGTATGACGCCTTCTGCTTCTGCCACCCAGAAATTTTCCGGAAACAATCGCATACGTTTTTCAATGGATTCTCTCGTTGCTGCCTCCGCCGGTGGAAAACACTCTGCTTCAATATCCGCCAGCAATTCCCATTCTTCCGGTCTTGCATTTCTTATGACTGCTTTTCTTTCTCCCATAATCAATTCCTTTTCTTTCATTTATCCTTTTTTCTGTTTACAAGAAAGCGCTTCAAATTACAATAAAACACTTCAAAACTTTATTATACGTCCTGAATCTTTGCAAAATTCTGTGCAATATTCAATGCGTGATCCCCAATTCGTTCATAATCCACAAGTAATTCCGAATACAGTATCGCACTCTCCATACTGCATTCTTTCTTTCCGATACGGCGAATCTGTCTGCTTCTGTAGTCCGTAGATTCTTCATCCGTCTGCTGCTCAAACTGTATTGCCGCATCAAGTATCTCCTTGCATGCATCAAATTGCTCAAACCTTAATGCACCTAATCCTTCGCGGCAGTTTTCCTGCATCCGTTCTACTTCTTTTCTTCCTTTTTTAGACAATTCATATCCCTTTTCTTTCATTGTCTGGGCATACTCTGCGAGGTTGACTGCGTGATCGCCGATTCGTTCGATGTTCCCGATAATATTGAAAATGCAGTTCACTTGTTCTATTTCACTTACTGACTGCTCTACCGCAAGAATGTCTGAAATACGTTCAGAAATCTCTACGTTATAAAGGTCGATCTGTTCTTCTCTGTCCTCGATATCCTGCATGTCACTTGTCTCGCCTGTCAAAAACATTTCAAATGCCGCATTTACATTTTCACGAGCTGCATCCATCATATGCCCTGTCTGCTCAAGAAGATTCTGTACAGCAATCGCAGAGGAACCAAGAGCTCGTCCCGGTTTTCCGATCGCACGATACCACTGGCGGGAACCACTGTGCATACCGGCACGCTCCGGAAGAATCATCTCTGCTGCTTTCGCAAGATACTCTCCAAACGGGAGTAACAACAATGTTGTTACAATATTAAACACAGTATGTACATTTGCAATCTGTCCTGCCGGATTCGTAGGTGTCAATGACTCTATCCACGGCACAAATGGTGTAACTAATGCGATGATTACAAATATTGTCGTTCCAATCACATTAAACAGTAAATGGATCACCGTTGTACGCTTTGCATTACGATTCGCACCGATAGATGCCAGAACTGCTGTAATACAAGTACCGATATTTTGTCCAAAAAGTACAAATACCGCGCTGTCAAGTCCGATTACACCGCTTACCGCAAGCGCCTGAAGAATACCTACAGATGCCGCAGAAGACTGGATCGCTGCTGTAAACAGAGCACCTGCCATAATGCCAAGAAGTGGATTGGAAAACTTCGTAATCAGATTAATAAATTCCGGTAAATCTCTCAAAGGTTCCATCGCTGCACTCATGGCATCCAGCCCCATAAACAAAATTCCAAGCCCGGCAACAATACTTGCAATGCTTTGCACTTTTTTATCTTTTGAAAACATCAGCACTGCCACACCAATAAATGCCACAAACGGCATAAATACACCGATATCAAGCGCTACGAGCTGCCCGGTAATCGTTGTACCGATATTGGCACCCATAATAATCCAGACAGCCTGGCGAAGCGTCATCAATCCGGAATTTACAAATCCAACTACCATAACTGTTGTACCGGATGACGATTGAATCAACGCAGTGATTACCGCCCCCACGATAACTCCCAGCAGACGGTTCGATGAAAGTTTCTCCAAAAGCCCTTTCATACGGCTTCCGGCAACTGCTTCCAAATTCGTACTCATCATCTGCATTCCATATAAAAATAATGCCAACCCGCCAAGCAGGCCAAATAAAATACTAATACTCATTTGTATCTCCTTTTTTAAATCTCCCAATCCTTTGCATTTCTTTTCGGACTTTTAATTACAAGTTCCGGACTTTTCGCACTCACTTTCGTATTCGGCGGAATCGATGTTGTAATGAACGTATTTCCGCCAATGATTGTATTTTCTCCAATCACAGTCTCTCCGCCAAGTACCGTTGAATTTGAATAAATCGTTACATTATCTTCAATTGTCGGATGCCGCTTTACTCCTGCAAGCTGCTGACCGTCTCTCGTAGAAAGCGCTCCGAGTGTAACACCCTGATAGAGTTTTACATTTTGCCCAATCTCTGTTGTCTCTCCAATTACCACTCCTGTACCATGGTCAATAAAAAAATATTCTCCGATCGATGCGCCCGGATTAATATCAATTCCGGTTCTTCCATGAGCATATTCTGACATAATGCGTGGAAGAAACGGTACTTCTTCCTGATAAAGTACATGGGCAACCCGATATACATAAATCGCAAACAATCCCGGATAGGAATAAATGATCTCTTCTTTACTCTTAGCTGCCGGATCTCCGTCAAACCCGGCCTGAATATCTGTCAAAAGTGTTCTTTGAAGCTTCGGCAATTCCTCAAAAAATCTCTGGCAGATCTTATCTGCCTCCTCATCCCGTTCAGCCTCACATGCCTCTATTTCTCTAAAATAGGCCATTGCAATCGCAACCTGCTCCTTTAACATACAATACAGGTGACTGATCCTGTAGCCGATATAACAATTTACATCTCCGTCCAGCGCTGCATCTCTTCCGAAATATCCCGGAAATATAATCTTCTTCAATTCCCGGATAAATTCAATAATCACTGTCCGTTCCGGCATCTTCTTCCCCGGCTTCGGCCGAAACAGTTCTTCTTCTTCGTAATTCTTGCAGATCTCCCTGGCAGCTCCTGCTATACTTTCACCGATTCCCTGCATCTGATCCCTCCTATATATTTTTTCTGCTAAAGACTGTCATAAAACTCTATCTCTTTATAAATAGTATGAAATTTCTTCACAATATGAGCGTGTCCATATAAAGTGATTACATCATCTTTCGCTTCTTTAAGATCACTACTGTCACGCAGCAGATCACAAGCGTCATGAGACAAATAATTCCAAATCCATATGGATTCTGTGAAAGAGGCATCCCGCTTGCCTCAACATTCATCCCGTACAGCCCGGAAATAATTGTCGGAATCGCCATTACAATCGTAATCGAAGCTAAATATTTCATTACATTATTCAAACGATTATTAATGACCGTTGACAGCAATTCCTTTGTACCACTGATAATATCTCTGTAAATCTGTGTCATTTCAATCGCCTGCGTATTCTCGACAATCACATCTTCCAAAAGTTCACTGTCCTCCGGATACTGCTTAATCCGTTCATATCTCGTCAGTCTGTTTAATACAACTCCATTCTTCCGCAAAGATGTTGCAAAATATACAAGGTTTGACTCTAATTCGTGAAGATCGATGAGATCAGAATCTTCTGTGTTTTTATGAATGCTTGCCTCGATTTCCGTTCTTCTGCGGTTAATGACTCTCAGATAACTCTGATAATACATACAACAGCGATACAACAGCTGATATACAAAGCGCATACGTTTCTTTGTACTGAAATCTTTCAGGCGATGATCTGTAAAATAATCCAGCACCGCATTTTCTTCCGCGCAGACAGTAATGATTACCGATTCTGTCAAAATAATACCAAGAGGGATTGTTGTGTACGCTTCCCTTCCATGTCGTACTTCTCTTGACGGAATATCTACAAGGATTAGTGTATATCCGTCTTCAATACTGACACGGGCACTCTCCTCATCATCAAGCGCTGTTCTAAGATCAAGAATATCAATCTCGAATTCTGCTGCCACTTCCCGACATTCATCCAGTGTCGGACTCGTAAGCTGTATCCATGTACCATCTTCCGGTTTTTCCAGAGCGTGCATAACACCATGTTCTGTCTTATAAATTCCTACCATGACCACTCTTCCCCCTGTTTTTATTCCCGTTTATGCGTCTGAAGTTCCGGATGCGCATCTACACATGCATCAATCTCTTTTCTCAGATTTTCTTCGGAAACACAGGAGTATGTTCCGCTGATTTCCAGTTTGCGAAATTCTTTCGGGCGCTCTGTCATCATATAAACAGTAGCCTCTTCCAGGCCCTGTTCTGTGCGAACCGGAAAATGTCGTCTCGTATACAGCGGTACATTTTCCCAAATATCTGCCCGATCAAGCTCCTCTTCCGTCAGATCAAGCACCATTCCACTTACACTGCTGCCCTCACATTCGGTAAGATCATAATATTCCAATGCACAGTTTACCGCAAAATTCTCCAAGATACCTTTTCGTCCCTGTATCACCCTTCCAAGAATCTTTTCCTGCACATATGGATGTTGGAATGTTCCATATGTAAATAACTTTTCCATAACTTACCCCTACTTTCCTAATATTACTTTTATAAATAAAGCCGCAAGCACAAATATCACGACCGGTTTTACAATCTTTGTTCCATCCTTGACAACCATTCCCGCACCAACATAATGTCCGGCAATACAACAGACAGCTCCGGCAATTCCAAGTCGATAATCTACCGAGCCGCTGATAAGAAATGTAATCAGCGCCGATACATTGCTTGACAAATTAATGATCTTCGTAGCAGCACTTGCCTGTTTCATAGAAAGATGGGTAATTCCTGTCAAAACAAGCAGCAGAAAGGTTCCGGTTCCAGGTCCGTACAACCCGTCATACATTCCAATCCCAAACGCTGCTGCAAGCGTCAAAACGATTCTTTTCTTTCCCGGAAGCGGCTGTGCCTCCTTCTCCTCTGAAAATGATTTATTTCTCAATACAAAAAATGCTACTACCGGCAATACAATCAGCATCAAGTTCTCAATAATCTTCCCCGGAACAAACAATGCAATCCTGGAGCCTGCTGCACTTCCGGCAATTGCTGCCACAGCAGCTAACGCAGCTAGCAAACCGATTCCTTTCAAATAACCATTCTTCATATATCTGATTGTTGAAATCAATGTTCCGCTAGTAGACGAGAGTTTATTTGTTCCCAGCGCCATATGGGGTGGAATCCCTGCAAATAAATAGGCTGGAAGCGAAATAATCCCCCCGCCTCCTGCAATCGCGTCCACAAATCCCGCAAGAAAGACTAACGGACACACAATCAGCAGTCCTTGTAATTCCATATTTCTTTCCTCCTCAACTTTCATTTACATTCTTTTTTAGTATAGCATTGAATGGGGGGCTATGTTAAGATAATTATAGTATTTTCATGAGAAAATCGCATAAAAATTTAAAATGATGGAGAACAACTAATGAAACGAAATATAAAGATGATACTAGAATACGATGGAACCCGCTATTATGGATGGCAGCGTCTCGGAAATGATACTAACACAAACACAATTCAGGGAAAACTGGAAGAGGTACTCTCCAAAATGACCAGAGAAGAAATTTCTGTTATTGGTTCCGGGCGAACAGATGCCGGTGTTCATTCCCTCGGACAAACTGCTAACTTTCATACTAACTGCTGCAGATCCTGTCAGGAAATTCGCACATATCTGTCTTCCTATCTTCCAAAGGATATTTTTGTATATTCCGTAGAAGACGTTCCTGAACGGTTTCACAGCCGCCTGAGCGCCTCTGCCAAGACTTATCTGTACCGTATCGCAAAGCCGGATTGCCCGTCTGTTTTCGACCGTAAGTATACTTGGCAGTTTCCGGAAACACTAAACCTTTCTGTCATGCGTCAGGCAGCTTCCGTGCTTATCGGCGTTCATGATTTTAAAGGATTTTCTTCTCTGAAAAAAACAAAGAAATCCACTGTCCGGGAAATCTACTCACTTGATATCATCGAGTTGGAACGCGAGATTCAAATTCGTATCCGCGGAAATGGATTTCTTTATAATATGGTGCGCATTATCTGCGGAACCCTTGTAGATATTGGGCGGGGCACACTTCCTCAAACTGCCGCAGCACAGATTCTTTCCTCCTGCGACCGGAAAGATGCGGGAATTACCGCTCCTCCACAGGGACTCTTTTTAGAAACAGTCGAATATCCTGAAAGCACTCTGCAAATGAATCACTAAAGTGCTTTCATTTCCGCTGCAACTTTTGCCAGGTCTTCCCGAATGGAAATCTTCTGTGGACATACCGTCTCACATTTGCCGCATTTGACACAGTGATCTGCCCTGGATTCCTCTTCCCAGCCTTCCCATCGCTTTTTGATCTGGGATGTGTTTTCGTAGATTGCATGTTCATTCCACAGCTTAAAGTTTGCCGGAATATTTACTCCTGCCGGGCAAGGCATACAGTAAGCGCATCCTGTACAGCCATTCTTTACTCTTGCCTTCAGTCCGTTTGCCGTATCCTCAATTAGCTTCTGCTCTTCTTCGGACAGCGGATGAAAGTTCTGGAATACATGCAGATTGTCTTCCACCTGCTCCATAGTGCTCATACCGCTTAAAATAACTTTGACATTGGAAAATGTTCCTACAAACCTAAGCGCCCATGAAGCTACGCTCTCATCCGGCGCCATCGCCTTTAACGGACCTTCTGCCTGTGCCGGAAGCGATGCAAGCATACCTCCTTTGATCGGCTCCATAATAACAATCGGGATTCCTTTTTCCTCTGCCAGATGATAGCCTTTTAATCCTGCCTGTTCTTCTGTATCCATATAATTAAACTGAATTTGGCAGAAATCCCAATGATAGTAATTCAGAATCTCCTCAAATACTTCATAATCGTCATGGAAAGAGAATCCAATATATCTAATCTTTCCTTTCGCACGCATCTCTTCAAGATATGGAATGATTCCAAGATCTACTACCTTCTGAAAACGTGATTTGTCAAGCGCATGCAATAAATAAAAATCCACATAATCTTTATGCAGTCTTTCCAGCTGCTCCTCAAAGATGTGCTTTGCATCTTCCAGTGTCTCAAGTTTCCAGATTGGAAGTTTTGTTGCCAGGTAATAATCTGCACGATTATATTTATCAAGTACACGTCCCACAAAAGGCTCGCTGTCCCCATTATGATATGGGTATGCAGTATCAATATAATTCACGCCGCCTGCAATAGCACAGTCGATCATCTTTTCTGCTTCCTGCTCATCAATCTTTCCCTCTTCTGTCATTGGAAAACGCATACATCCAAATCCAAGCAAAGACGTTTCCACCCCTAATTTTTCAAATTCCCTTTTCTCCATATTGCTGTCTCCTTTGTCATGTATTTATCACATTCAATAGATTTCTTTTATTGTATCACGAAATGAGATTTCTTTGAAGCACTCTTCATATCTATTCTGCGCGGATTGCCCAACGCATTTTTGTAGAGCGGGCACGACTGTTCATAATACACTCTTCCTTTGACGGACGAATCACATCTTCTGCCACATCACTGTAAATTCCTTGACGCTTAAATTCCTTAAAGGCTTTTTTAACAATTCTGTCTTCTCCGGAATGGAACGTCAAAATGGCTGCCCTTCCGCCCGGTGCCAGAATTTCCGGCAATTTTTCCATAAACGTATATAATACCTCATACTCGCTGTTTACATCAATCCGCAGCGCCTGAAACGTTCTTTGGCAGGATTTCTTTACCGCCTCTTTTCGCTCTGCTTCCGGAAGAAAACGAAGCGCCTCTTCAATCGTTTCCTGCAGCATCGTTGTCGTCGCAATACGGATTCCCTGTTTTCTCTTTCGCATTACTTTGGCTGCAATCTCTGCCGCATACGGTTCATCTGAATTCTCAATCAACATTCCCACAAGTTCCTCTTCTGAAACCGAATTCAATCTTTCTGCCGCTGAAATTCCTTTCTGCGGATTTAGGCGAAGATCTAACGGTCCTTCAATCTTATAAGAAAAACCTCTGTCCGGATTATCAATCTGCATCGAGGATACTCCAAGATCTGCCAGTACAAAGTCAAATTTTCCTGCCTCTGCCGCCACCTGATCTGCATCTGCAAAATTAATATTGCGAATTGTCAGAATCTCCGGTCCATAACCAAGACTTTCTAAGCGTTCTTTTGTTTTCACTGACTCAATCGGATCGATATCTAATGCATACATATGCCCTTCGCCCTTCAGACATTTCATCATCTCCAACGTATGTCCTCCATAACCAAGTGTTGCATCCAAGCCTTTTTGTCCAGGTTGAATCTGCAGAAAATCCAGAATTTCTTTTACACAGATTGAAATATGCATTCCTGCCGGAGTTCCGCCTTTATCAATAATGTGCTTTACCATTTCCGGATATTTTTCCGGCTGCAATTCTTTATATTTTTCTTTATAACTGCGAGGATGTGTTCCTTTATACCGTACGCGTCTTTTATGCTTTTGTTCCTGTTCCATATTCCTTCCCTTTCCGTTTTGAAGTTCTTTGTTTCCTGTTCTATTTATACATGAATAATATCATAAAACACTACAATATACCATCAGAAAACCTAACACACACGACACGTAGTATCACAGCGCAAAGAAAAAGAGCCTATGCCCTTTATTTACAAGGGTTAGGCTCTTAAATATTCTTATACTAATTCCATAAGAACTTCCATTGCAGCATCACCTTTACGAAGACCGATCTTGATGATTCTTGTGTATCCACCTTTACGGTTTTCATATTTTGGTGCGATTTCGTCGAACAGTTTTGCAACTAAATCAACTTCTTCTGCTTTTTTCTTTCCAGCTGGAACTTCTTTCACTGGGTAAAGAACTTTTAACATTTCACGTCTTGCATGAAGTCTTGATGGTTTATCTTTTTTGATTGTTTTTTCAACTTCGTCGTATACAGTTACTTTCTTTCCGTCTACAACTTCTTTTACTCTCTTACCATCTTTATCTTTTCTGGCAACTTTAGCTTTTACAGTAACTTCTTCGTAGTTATCTTTTTCTTTTACTGCTAAAGCAATCAGACCTTCTGCAACTTTTCTGATTTCTTTTGCTTTTGCCTCTGTTGTAACGATCTTGCCGTTAGCTAATAAAGCTGTAACCTGAGATCTGATCAGTGCTTTTCTCTGACTGGATGTTCTTCCAAGTTTTCTATAATTTGCCATTGTAATTTTCCTCCAATAATATGCAGCAAATACATGCGTCTTCGGGCTTACTGCATCTGCCGTCTGGTTATGCGTCTTCGGGCTTACTAGCCAGAATTATTCTTCTCCCGGATTTAATTCTAATCCGAGCTCTTTTAATTTCGCAAGTACTTCTTCAAGAGACTTACGTCCGAGGTTACGAACTTTCATCATATCCTCCGGAGTTCTGTTTGTAAGTTCTTCTACAGTATTGATACCTGCACGTTTCAGGCAGTTGTATGAACGAACGGAAAGTTCAAGTTCATCAATGCTCATCTCAAGGACTTTTTCTTTCTCATCGTCCTCTTTCTCAATCATAACTTCTGCTGCCTGAGCAACTTCTGAAAGATCGATGAAGAGTTTCAGATGTTCGTTAAGTACCTTCGCTGCAAGACTGACTGCTTCATCCGGCACGAGTGTTCCATTTGTATAAACATCAAGTGTCAGTTTATCGTAGTCAGTAATCTGTCCGACACGCGTATTCTGAACTGTCAGGTTTACACGTTCTACCGGTGTGTAGATAGAATCAATCGGAATGACACCAATTGGAAGGTCTTCTCGTTTATTCTTCTCTGCACTTACATAACCTCTGCCTTTTGTAATCGTCAGTTCCATGTATAATTTGCTGTCTACGCCTCCGTTCAAAGTTGCGATCACTGTGTCCGGATTCATAATTTCGATATCAGGATCTGCCTGAATATCTGCAGCTGTTACTACACCTTCACCTTCGAAGTCAATATAAGCAGTCTTTGGTTCATCTGTTTCTGAAGAATTTTTGATAGCTAAAGTCTTGAGATTCATGATGATCTCTGTCACGTCTTCTTTTACGCCCGGAATTGAGCTGAATTCGTGAAGTACACCTTCAATCTTTACCTGACTGATAGCAGCTCCCGGAAGAGAAGAAAGCATAATTCTTCTCAGGGAGTTTCCAAGTGTAGTACCGTAACCTCTTTCGAGCGGCTCTACAACAAATCTGCCATATTTTTTATCTTCTGAAATCTCAGTAATTTCGATATTTGGTTTATTAAAATCAAACACTACAAAGCCCTCCTTATGGGTTAATAAAATGTTGAGGGTTCCTTCTATTTAAACCTTATGGCCTATTTAGAATATAACTCGACGATTAACATTTCGTCAACCGGTACATCAATTGCTTCACGGTGTGGAAGTTCTTTTACTGCACCTTTTAAGTTTTCAGCATCAACATCTAACCATTCCGGAACTAATCTTCCGCCTGTTACTTCTAGGATGTCTTTGTATCTCTGAGAACCTTTGCATTTTTCTTTGATTTCAATTGTATCTCCGGCTTTTACAAGGTAAGACGGGATGTTTACCTGTTTTCCGTTAACTAAAACGTGTTTGTGGTCAACGATCTGACGAGCTTCACGTCTTGTTCTTGCAAATCCAAGACGGAATACAACGTTATCTAATCTTGACTCAAGAAGAACCATAAGGTTTTCACCAGTCATACCACTCATGCGCTGAGCTTTCTTGAAGTAGTTACGGAAAGGTTTTTCTAATACACCGTAGATGAATTTAGCTTTCTGTTTCTCGCGTAACTGGAGACCATACTCGCTCATTTTTCTATTTGCTCTTTTTAACTGTCTGTTAGATTTTTTATCAATTCCTAAGTAGATTGGGTCCATTCCTAATGAACGGCATCTTTTAAGAACCGGAACTCTATTTACTGCCATGTTCTTCTATCCTCCTAAAATTAGACTCTTCTGCGTTTTGGTGGACGGCAACCATTATGTGGTACCGGAGTTACATCTTTGATACTTGTTACATCAATACCGCATGCCTGTAATGCACGGATTGCTGCTTCTCTTCCTGAACCCGGTCCTTTTACCATAACGTCTACTGATTTCAGACCATGAACTAATGCTGCTTTAGCTGCTGTTTCAGCTGCCATCTGTGCAGCATATGGAGTAGATTTCCTTGAACCTCTAAATCCAAGACCACCGGCACTTGCCCATGATAAAGCATTTCCCTGTGCATCTGTCAATGTAACGATTGTATTATTGAAAGATGACTGGATATGTGCCTGTCCGCGTTCAACGTTTTTCTTGACACGTTTTTTTGTCACTTTTTTTGTAACTTTTTTAGCCATTTAAACTAACCTACACTTTCCTATATGATATAATTTCTTCGTTTCTAAATCTTTAAGCTGCATCATGCAGCCCGTCCAAACCGAATGCAGTTGCTTTATTATTTTTTCTTGTTAGCAACAGTTCTCTTCGGGCCTTTTCTTGTTCTGGCATTTGTTTTTGTCTTCTGTCCACGAACAGGAAGTCCTTTTCTATGACGGATACCTCTGTAGCATCCAATCTCCTGTAATCTCTTGATGTTTAAAGCGATTTCTCTACGAAGATCACCTTCTACCATCTGTGTTTCATCGATTACAGCACTGATTTTCTTAACTTCATCATCTGTTAAGTCTCTTACACGAGTATCTGGATTTACACCAGCCTCTGTTAAAATACGGTTCGCACTTACTCTTCCGATTCCATAAATATAAGTAAGTCCGATTTCTACACGTTTGTCTCTTGGTAAGTCTACACCAGCAATACGAGCCATTGTAAAATTCCTCCATTTTGAATTCTGTCAGTCCGCTCACACAGCTCCTTGTCGCCAAAGCCTGAAATGTGTGTGTGATGACTGCTCTTATTAATATTGTCTCAAATTGGGGAGTAAGAAAAGTTTTTTCACTCCCAGCCGCGCGACCGCGCAGCCTTTCCGGCCACCTTACGGTAATGACGAGCCGGTATTATAAGCAATATACCAGGGATCGAATATGGTATGTGACACCCGATCCTTACACCAATGTGCCTGTAGAAGACTCTGGTGCGTCCTTGTATATTTTAATAGCAGTTCCACACGACCGTGTGTGTCATCTGCTACAGCCGCCTAATGAAAATGTTGCACTCTTTTTTTAAGTGCGGGATACAAACATAGTCAATAATTACCCCTGACGCTGTTTGTGCTTAGGATTCTCACAGATTACTCTGATGCTTCCTTTTCTCTTGATGATTTTGCATTTTTCGCAAATCGGTTTAACTGATGATCTAACCTTCACGTCAAATCCTCCTTTCCCTAAGTGCCTGCCTACATTTCAATAACTTGCGAAGAAAACTCCGCAAGCGTACGCTAATTATTATAGCACCTTTATCCCTGGAAAGTCAATAGTTTTATTTATCTCTCCAGATAATTCTTCCTTTTGACAAATCATACGGAGACAGCTCCAATGTTACTTTATCTCCAGGTAAGATTTTAATAAAGTTCATACGGAGTTTCCCACTGATATGAGCCAGCACCTGATGTCCGTTCTCAAGTTCTACTCTGAACATTGCGCTTGGCAGTTTTTCAATTACAACTCCTTCAATTTCAATCACGTCACTCTTTGACATACTATTCCTCCTTGTGTCCGGTCTTACGTTCCTGAACATAATCTTTTATTATTTTTTTGATTTTTACATTGTCTGCTTCGGATATCTCATAATATCTGCAAATAGGCTGAACATGTATCTTTCGCTTCTTTTTCGGCTTATCGATCATTCTATGTACGCCGTCAACAACATAAATGTATGAGCCCTCTTCTTTCCATATGAGATATATCTGATCTTTATCATGTCCCGCTTTTGATTTTACAAGCATTCCCGTTCTCATGTCAATCATATTTTATCCTCTTTTGGCAAAGTAAGGAACACCGGATCACCGGACTTATTTGTGATTGGCATCCCTATTCACCTAAAATTCTTTTGATATCATCAAATACAGCTTCAAGGTTCTGTGTTCCATCGATCGTTTTCAGAATGCCTTCTTCAGCATAATAGTCGATCAGAGGTTTTGTCTGTTCATGATACACCCCAAGACGTTTTGTTACCGTCTCTGGCTTATCATCATCGCGAAGTACGAGCTCGCTGCCGCATACATCACAGATTCCTTCTGTTTTTGGCGCTGCATAAACAACATGATATGTAGCCCCACAGGAGATGCAGGCTCTTCTTCCTGCCATACGTTTTACGATATTCTCATCCGGAACATCTACATTAAGTGCATAGTCTAAATGTTCTCCCAATCCGCTCAGCGCTTTGTCGAGAGCTTCTGCCTGTGGGATTGTTCTTGGAAAACCATCAAGCACATAACCATTTTTGCAGTCATCATGCTCAACACGATCGATTACAAGATTTACTGTCAGTTCATCCGGAACAAGAAGTCCCTGATCCATGTAAGTCTTGGCCTGTTTTCCGAGCTCTGTTCCCTCTTTAATATTCGCGCGGAAAATGTCACCTGTAGAAATATGAGGAATCTGATATTTCTCTGATATTTTTTTTGCCTGAGTTCCTTTACCAGCTCCAGGAGCACCTAACATAATTATCTTCATAAAAAATCTCCTTATAGCGTTTTAACCCGCGAGATTTCTCTGAATAATTTCCAAGAAAAACCCGCGAGCTAAATATTAATTGTTCAAAAATCCTTTATAGTTACGCACAAGCATCTGTGATTCAATTTGTTTAATTGTCTCCAGAACGACACCTACAATAATGATGAGTGAAGTACCGCCAAATGAAACACTGGCATTAAACACACCATTAAAGAAAAATGGTACGATCTGAACAAGAATCAGTCCGCATACACCGATAAAGATAATCTTGTTTAAAATCTTTGTCAGGTAATCGACTGTTGGTTTACCCGGACGGATACCCGGAATAAATCCACCGCTCTTTTTCATATTATTTGCAATTTCTAACGGATTAAATGTAATAGAAGTATAGAAATATGCAAAAAATACAGTTAAAAGGATGTAAACCAGAAGTCCCCAGGAATATTTCAGCTGATCCGGATTACACCAGTTCTCGGAATTAAGTCCGCGTAAAATCTCACTTCCGATACCTGTTCCATTCCCCTTTCCTAAGAAAGATGCAATGATAATCGGTGTCTGCATCAGTGATGATGCGAAAATAACCGGAATAACACCAGCTGTATTAACTTTCAGCGGAATATTTGAGGAACGACCGCCAAAGCTTTTTCTTCCCTGAATCTTCTGAGAATACTGAACCGCGATTCTTCTTTCCCCATCCTGTAAAATAATAACAAATACAACAAGGAAAATAATAATCGCAAGAATGATCACACCCGCAAGTCCAGCTTTTGCAAGGCTTTTGCCTTTCATAAACTGTTCATACAATCTTGTGAGATCACTTGGAACACGAGAAAGAATATTAATCAGCAACACGATTGAAATACCATTGCCGACACCCTTTTCTGTGATCCTTTCGCCAATCCACATCAAGAATGCGGAACCGGCTGTTAAAGCAATTACAACAACTGCAGCATTTACAAAATTATATTCTACCAGAAGTCCCTGACGTCCAAATCCAACAGCCATTGCTGTAGACTGGATCAGTGCAAGAACAACCGTCACATAACGGGTAATTGTTGCAATCTTCTTTCTTCCGTCAGCGCCCTCTTTCTGCATTTCTTCAAGTTTTGGAATTGCAATTGTGAGCAGCTGCATGATGATAGAAGAAGTGATATACGGTGTAATGCTTAACGCAAATACAGACATTCTCTCAAAAGAACCACCGGTGAAGGCGTTAAAGAAATTAAACGCTTCACCAGTCTGGTTTGCAAAGAAGTTCTGAATGTAAGTTGGATCTACTCCCGGAGTCGGAAGCTGTGATCCGATTCGCACTACGATCAACATTAAAAATGTATAGATGATTTTCTTACGAATATCCTCAATTTGAAATGCTTTTCGGAATGTCTTAAGCATTAGATCACCTCTGCTTTTCCACCAAGTCCTTCAATTTTAGCTTTTGCGCCTTCACTGAATGCATTAACCTGTACTGTAAGTTTTTTAGTTAATTCACCGTTGCCAAGAATCTTCACACCATCTCTTGGGTTTTTAACAATTCCTGCCTCGATCAATGTATCTACAGTTACTACTGCATCATTTTCGAATACCTCTAATGCGCTAACATTAATACCTACGATTGTCTTAGAGTTTCTGCAAGTGAAACCTCTCTTTGGCAATCTTCTGTATAACGGCATCTGACCACCTTCAAAGCCTGGTCTCGGTGCTCCTGAACGAGCTTTCTGACCTTTATGACCTTTACCTGCAGTCTTACCGTTTCCTGAACCGTGTCCACGGCCTCTTCTGAAATTATCGTTCTGTTTTGAACCATCAGCTGGTCTTAAGTTTGATAAGTCCATTGTGACACCTCCTTATCTATTATTATACCTCTTCAACTTTTACAAGATATTCAACCTGTTTTACCATACCTCTTGTTGCGGCGTTATCTGGTAAAATAACAGTTTTGTTAAGTTTCTTTAAACCTAAAGCTTCTACTGTTCTTTTGTGCTTCGGTACAGCACCGATAGTAGATTTCACTAATGTTACTTTTAAATTTGCCATTTTATGCTCTCCTTCCTTAGCCTAAAATCTCTTCTACAGATTTGCCACGAAGTTTAGCAACTGCTTCCGGAGTTTTTACCTGGCTTAAACCAGCGATCGTAGCAAGAACTACGTTCTGTTTGTTGTTTGAACCAAGAGATTTTGTACGGATGTTCTTAATTCCAGCCATCTCGATTACCGCACGCGCAGGACCACCTGCGATAACTCCAGTACCTTCCGGTGCTTTCTTCAGTAACACGGAAGCGCTTCCGAATTTACCATATAAGTCATGTGTAATACTTTCGTTTTCATCTAAAGCAACAGTCACTAATTTTTTCATAGCGTCTTCTTTTCCTTTGCGGATAGCTTCCGGAATTTCTGTTGCTTTTCCTAAACCTGCACCAACATGGCCATTTCCATCACCAACAACTACTAAAGCTGTGAATCTGAAGTTACGACCACCTTTAACAACTTTGGTTACACGTTTAATTGATACTACTTTTTCTGTTAATTCTAATGAACTAGCATCAATACGATTCTGTCTCATGTGTCTTTCCTCCTAGAATTTTAATCCAGCTTCTCTAGCTGCGTCTGCTAATGCTTTTACTTTACCGTGGTAAATGAATCCGCCTCTGTCAAATACGACTTCTTCAATACCTTTTTCGATTGCTTTTTTAGCGATAACTGTTCCAAGGTATGCTGCTGCTTCAACGTTGTTTGTTTTCTCAAGCTCAGCTTTCACATCTTTCTGAAGAGTGGAAGCAGAAACCAGAGTGTTTCCTACTGTATCGTCAATGATCTGAGCATACATATGATTATTGCTTCTGAACACAGCTAAACGCGGTCTCTCAGCAGTTCCGCTGAAACGATTACGTAATTTTCTATGTTTATTTACACGAACTTCTGTTCTTGATTTTTTACTAACCATTTTCGCACTCTCCTTAATTATTTCTTACCAGTCTTACCAACTTTACGTCTGATAACTTCATCAGCATATTTAATACCTTTTCCTTTGTACGGTTCAGGTCTTCTCTTATCTCTGATTTCAGCTGCGTACTGTCCAACTTTTTCTTTATCGATACCTTTAACTGTGATTTTGTTCTGTCCTTCAACAACACTTTCAATGCCTTCCGGATCGATCATTTCAACTGGATGAGAGTATCCGAGGTTCAGTGTTAATTTATTTCCTGATTTAGACGCTCTGTAACCTACACCGTTTACTTCAAGAACTTTTTCGTAACCGTTTGTTACACCAACAACCATGTTATTGATCAGAGTTCTTGTTAAACCATGTAAAGATTTCATTTTCTTTAAATCGTTTGGTCTTGTTACAACGATTGCATCGTCTTCTTTTTTGATTTCCATTTCAACTGGAAGCTCTCTTACAAGAGTTCCTTTAGGACCTGTTACAGTCACTTTGTTATTCTCAGCGATTTCAACAGTTACACCTGCTGGAATAGCTACCGGCAGTCTTCCTATACGTGACATTGCCTTTACCTCCTACTTAAATTCTCGGAACGGATATGATATCCGCTCTGTTTTCAGTTACTACCAAATAAAGCAAAGAACTTCTCCGCCTACACCTTTTGCTCTGGCTTCTTTATCTGTGATCACACCCTGGTTTGTAGAGATGATAGCTGTTCCAAGTCCACCAAGAACTCTCGGAAGCTCATCTTTACCAGCGTATACACGAAGACCTGGTTTTGAGATTCTCTTCAGTCCAGAAATAACTTTTTCGTTTTTATCTGCACCGTATTTTAATGTGATATGGATTGTTTTGAACACTCCATCTTCAATAAGGTCATATTTTGTAATATATCCTTCGTCTAAAAGAATATTTGCAATAGCAAGTTTCATTTTTGATGCCGGAACATCTACTGTATCATGTTTTGCAGTATTTGCGTTACGGATTCTTGTAAGCATATCTGCGATTGGATCACTCATAGTCATTTGAAGTTGCCTCCTTAAAAATATTATTGATTTGTTTCTTTTATAAACATCCTTCAGATGCCGCCCTGGCCGAAAAGCCCGGCGGCGCTGCTACGGATATCCTACTGCCTACCAGCTGGCTTTTCTTACGCCCGGGATTTCTCCCTTGTATGCTAATTCACGGAAGCAAACTCTGCAAATTCCGTATTTTCTTAAATATGCATGTGGACGACCACAAATTCTGCAGCGGTTGTATTCTCTAGTAGAGAATTTCTGTTTGCGCTGCTGTTTTAATTTCATTGCTGTCTTTGCCATGAATTTCCCTCCTTAATTATTTCGCAAATGGCATGTTAAACTGTCTTAAAAGTTCACGAGCTTCTTCGTCAGTTTTTGCTGTTGTAACAAAAATTACGTCCATACCTCTCACTTTATCTACTTTATCGTATTCGATTTCAGGGAAAATCAGCTGTTCTTTGATTCCAAGAGCATAGTTACCTCTTCCATCAAATGCGTTCGGGTTAACACCGCGGAAGTCACGTACACGAGGTAATGCAAGGTTCACTAAACGATCAACGAACTCATACATTTTTTCTCCTCTTAAAGTAACTTTACATCCGATCGGCATACCTTCTCTGATTTTGAAGTTCGCTACGGAATTCTTAGCTCTTGTAACGACAGCTTTCTGTCCGGAAATTTTTTCCATATCAGCGATAGCTGCGTCTAAAAGCTTAGCATTGTCTTTTGCTTCACCTACACCCATGTTGATAACAACTTTATCGAGTTTCGGTACTTCCATGATATTTTTATATCCAAATTTCTTGATCATTGCATCAATGATCTCGTTCTGATACTGTTCTTTCAGTCTACTCAACGCCCTGTACCTCCTTCCTAAAATTAATCAATTACTTCGCCTGTTGATTTTGCAAAACGAACTTTTTTGTCTCCATCCATTTTGAAACCTACTCTTGTAGCTGTTCCTTTGTGAATGTACATTACGTTTGAAATATCAATCGGGCCTTCCTGATGAATGATTCCGCCGTTCTGATTAGCAGCACTTGGTTTTGTGTGCTTTGTCAGCATGTTGATTCCTTCAACAAGAACTGTGCGGTTTTTAGGATTTACGGAAATAACTTTTCCTTCTTTGTCTTTATCTTTTCCAGCGATTACTTTAACTAAATCACCTTTTTTAATTTTCATAGTTGACATCCTCGGCACCTCCCTATAATACTTCCGGAGCCAGAGATACGATCTTCATGAACTGTTTTTCACGAAGTTCTCTTGCTACTGGTCCAAAAATACGAGTTCCTCTTGGGTTTTTGTCATCTTTAATAATTACAGCTGCGTTTTCATCGAAACGGATGTAAGAACCATCTTTACGACGTGTGCTCTTTACTGTACGAACAACAACAGCTTTCACTACATCACCTTTTTTAACAACGCCGCCTGGTGTTGCATCTTTAACAGAAGCAACGATAACGTCGCCGATATTAGCATATCTTCTAGTAGAGCCACCTAATACGCGGATGCAAAGAAGTTCTTTTGCTCCTGTATTGTCTGCTACTTTCAGTCTACTTTCTTGCTGAATCATTGCAGGTAAACCTCCTTCAATTATTTAACTTTTTCCATAACTTCGACAAGTCTCCATCTCTTATCTTTTGATAACGGTCTTGTCTCCATAACTTTTACTTTATCACCAATGTTGCATTCGTTGTTCTCATCATGTGCTTTTAATTTGTATGTTCTCTTCACGATTTTGTTGTAAAGAGGATGTTTTACATGGTTCTCAACTGCAACTACGATTGTTTTATCCATCTTGTTGCTGATAACCTTACCAACACGAGTTTTTCTAAGGTTTCTTTCCACAACTGTCACTCCTTTCCGGACTTGCTCAATAATTATTTACCAGCGTTTTCAGTGATTGCTGTCTGAATTCTGGCAATATTTCTTCTAACTTCTTTGATTCTGCTTGTGTTATCTAACTGATTTGTTGCGTTCTGGAATCTTAAGTTGAAAAGTTCCTTTTTAGCAGCTACTAATTCTTCATTTAATTCTGCAGCTGATTTTGTCTTTAAATCTTCTACAAATGTCTTAATTTTCACTGTTATCACCGCCTTCTAAGTCTGCGCGAGAAACTATTTTACATTTACAAGGTAACTTGTGTGTTGCAAGACGAAGAGCTTCTCTAGCTACTTCTTCCGGAACTCCTGAAATCTCGAACATTACACGGCCCGGTTTTACAACAGCTACCCAGTATTCTAATGTTCCTTTACCGGAACCCATACGAGTCTCAGCTGGTTTTGTAGTTACTGGTTTATCTGGGAATATTTTGATCCAAACTTTACCACCACGTTTGATGTAACGTGTCATAGCGATACGGGCAGCTTCGATCTGGTTTGAACGAATCCAGCATGGCTCCGTTGCAACGATACCATATTCACCATTTGAAATCGTATTTCCTCTTAAGGCTTTACCTTTCATAGAGCCACGGAACTGTTTACGACGTTTTACTCTTTTTGGCATTAACATTATTTATCGCTCCCTTCCTTAGTTGCCTTTGTTGGAAGAACTTCGCCTTTGTAGATCCAAACTTTCACACCTACTTTTCCGTAAGTTGTGTCAGCTTCTGCGAAGCCATAATCAATATCTGCTCTTAATGTCTGAAGCGGAATTGTTCCTTCGCTGTAGAACTCTGTACGAGCCATATCAGCTCCGCCAAGACGTCCGGAAACTGCTGTTTTAACACCAAGTGCTCCGGCTTTCATTGTTCTTGACATACAAGATTTCATAGCACGTCTGAAAGAGATACGGTTCTCTAACTGTAATGCAATGTTCTCAGCTACTAACTGAGCATCTTTGTCTGGTCTCTTGATTTCTTTAATATCAACAATAAGTTTTTTATCTGTAAATTTCTGAAGTTCTGCTTTTACTTTCTCGATCTCAGAACCGCCTTTACCAATTACTACACCTGGTTTAGCTGTGTAGATAATGATTTTTACACGGTCAGAAGCTCTTTCGATTTCGATTTTAGAAACTCCAGCACTGTATAATTTCTTCTTAAGAAATGTTCTGATCTTGTGGTCCTCTACTAAGCAGTCTGCAAAATCAGCTTCTGCATACCATTTAGAGTCCCAGTCTTTAATAACACCGACTCTTAAGCCATGAGGATTAACTTTCTGTCCCATGATTGCCCTCCTTATCTTTCATTCAGCACAAGTGTAATGTGGCTCATTCTCTTTTCGATTCTGTAAGCTCTGCCCTGTGCTCTCGGTCTGATTCTCTTCATTGTTGGTCCTTTATTTGCATAGCATTCTTCAATATAAAGGTTCTCAGCGTTCATACCGTTATTGTTTTCAGCGTTAGCGATTGCTGATTCTAATAATTTCTTTATAATACTTGAAGCATATCTTGGGTTGTATGTTAAAATACCAAGTGCTGTTGTTACATCCTTACCTCTGATGGCATCCAATACGAAACATGCTTTCTGAACAGATACTCTTGCGTAAGATAACTTAGCTGATGGTCTGTTGTCTTTCTGAGCATTTCTCTCTCTCTTGATTTGGGATCTATGTCCTTTAGCCATGGATGAAACCTCCTTTCGAATACGTTATCTATTATCTAACTCTTGATTTCTTTTCGTCTTTTCCGTGTCCTCTATATGTTCTTGTAGCAACGAACTCTCCGAGTTTGTGGCCTACCATATCTTCTGTAACATATACCGGAACGTGTTTTCTTCCGTCGTGAACAGCGATTGTGTGTCCAACGAATGAAGGGAAGATTGTTGAACGACGTGACCATGTCTTAATAACTGATTTATCACCTGCAGCGTTCATAGCATCTACTTTTTTCAGTAAGCTTGCATCTGCAAATGGTCCTTTCTTCAGTGAACGAGCCATTAGGTTTTACCTCCTTGAAATGAATTATTTAATACCTTTTCCGTCTCTTCTTCTTACGATTAATTTGTTAGAAGATTTGTTTTTCTTTCTTGTCTTGAGACCAAGTGCAGGTTTGCCCCAAGGTGTACATGGACCCGGACGTCCGATTCCACATTTACCTTCACCACCACCGTGCGGATGGTCATTAGGGTTCATAACAGAACCACGAACTGTTGGGCGGATACCCATGTGACGTTTACGTCCTGCTTTACCTACGTTGATCAGGTTGTGCTCGCCGTTACCAACTACACCGATAGATGCGCGGCATACAAGCGGAACCATTCTCATTTCACCAGATGGTAATCTAAGTGTTGCGTATTTTCCTTCTTTAGCCATTAACTGAGCGCTGTTTCCAGCTGAACGAACAAGCTGTCCGCCGCGTCCCGGATAAAGCTCAATGTTATGGATCTGTGTACCAACCGGGATTTCAGAAAGCGGCAGGCAGTTTCCTACTCTAACTTCTGCTTCCGGTCCGTTCATAACTTTCATACCGTCTGTTAATCCCTGTGGAGCTAAGATGTATGCTTTTTCTCCATCAGCGTAGCAGATCAGTGCGATGTTAGCTGTTCTGTTTGGATCGTATTCGATTCCGATTACTGTAGCCGGAACTCCGTCTTTATTTCTCTTGAAATCGATTACTCTGTATTTTCTCTTTTCTCCGCCTCCGCGGTGTCTTACTGTGATTTTACCCTGTGCATTACGACCAGCTGTTTTCTTCAGAGAAACTACTAATGATTTCTCTGGAGTTGTCTTTGTGATTTCTGCGAAATCAGAGCTTGTCATATGTCTTCTGGAAGGTGTGTAAGGGCTATATGTTTTATTCCCATTACTGTCTCTCCTTTCAACTCCTAATTATTCGTTTCACGGATTTGCACCGTATATAGTTTCAATTCTGTTCGCGGACTACTTCTTACAGTCCTTCGAAGATCTCGATATCTGCGCTGTCAGCTGTTAACTGAACGATCGCTTTCTTTGTTTTAGCTGTTTTTCCAACTGTCATTCCACGTCTTTTGGATTTTCCATCCATATTCATTGTGTGAACACTTGCAACTTTTGTTCCTGCGAACATTTTTTCAACAGCTTCTTTTACCTGATTTTTTGTTGCTTCTGTGTGTACTAAGAAAGTATATTTCTTTTCACCCATAAGCTCCATGCTCTTCTCAGTGATAACTGGTTTGAGGATTACGTCATAATATTTAATGTTTGCCATTATGCATACACCTCCTCGATTTTTTCAACAGCTGCCTTTGTAGCGATAACTGTGTTATATTTTAAGATGTCATATACATTAATTGTATTTGTATGTGCTGTCTTCACATCTGCGATATTTCTCGCAGAGATTTCAGCATTTTTGTTTCCATCTTCAAGAACTACTAAAGCTTTGTTTACTTTTAAGTTGTTCAGCATATTCTGGAAATTCTTTGTTTTGATTTCAGCGAAGTTCATCTCATCAACTACGATGAATTTCTGTTCTGCAACTCTTGATGTAAGAGCAGATTTCAGAGCAGCTCTCTTCTCTTTTTTGTTTAATTTGAAAGAGTAGTCTCTTGGTGTTGGAGCAAATACAACTCCACCGCCTGTCCACTGTGGAGATCTTGTTGAACCCTGTCTTGCATGACCTGTTCCTTTCTGTCTCCATGGTTTTCTTCCGCCTCCGGAAACTTCAGAACGTGTTTTAGCTTTCTGTGTTCCCTGACGTTTATTTGCAAGCTGGCTTACAACTGCCATGTGCACTAAGTGTTCGTTTACTTCAACACCGAATACTGCATCATTTAAGTCGATTGTTCCAACTTCTTTACCTTCGATATTGTAAACAGCTACGTTTGCCATTTATGTGTTCCTCCTTTCCTGATGAAACCTATTTAGATTTCACAGATTCCTTAATTGTCACTAATGATTTTTTCGGTCCCGGTACTGAACCCTTAACTAAGATAAGGTTGTTCTCTGCATCCACTCTCACTACTTCAAGATTCTGAACTGTGATTTTTTTGCTTCCCATATGTCCTGGCATCTTTTTGCCTTTGAACACTTTACTCGGATCAGATGCAGCGCCGTTGGAACCTGCGTGACGGTGGAATTTAGAACCGTGAGCCATAGGTCCTCTGTGCTGATTATGTCTCTTAATAGCACCCTGGAATCCTTTACCTTTTGAAATAGCTGTTGCATCAATCTTATCGCCTGCTGCGAAGATATCTGCTTTGATTTCCTGGCCAAGTGCATATTCTTCAGCGTTTTCAAACTTGAACTCGCGAACGAATTTCTTTCCAGCAACACCAGCTTTTTCAAAATGTCCTTTTTCAGCTTTTGTTACACCGTGTCTGTG
Source organism: Coprococcus sp. AF21-14LB (assembly GCF_003458885.1). Taxonomy (NCBI): domain Bacteria; kingdom Bacillati; phylum Bacillota; class Clostridia; order Lachnospirales; family Lachnospiraceae; genus Coprococcus; species Coprococcus sp. AF21-14LB. Next base: position 57,546 of record NZ_QRVX01000013.1, read on the forward strand.
CACGATTTCTTTCTTACCGTTCTTGTCTGTGTTTACGATTCTGTCTTTTTTGTCAACGAATCCGACCTGAACAGCTTTGTAACCGTCATTGTCTTCTGTCTTAACCTGTGTTACTACACATGGTCCAGCCTGAAGTACAGTTACCGGAGTTAAAACTCCATGCTCGTTGAAGATTTGAGTCATTCCGACTTTTGTAGCTAAGATAGCTTTCTTCATTATTCTTACCTCCTGTGATTTACAGCGGAACACTTTATGTGTTCATCCTAAATTTTAGGATTGATACTGTCTTATTTGTTTTTCATTTTGATGTCGATATATACACCAGCCGGCATTTCTAATCTTGATAATGCATCAACAGTTTTCTGTGTTGGTGTGATGATATCGATCAGTCTTTTATGAGTTCTCTGTTCGAACTGTTCTCTGGAATCTTTGTATTTGTGAGTTGCTCTTAAGATTGTAACAACTTCTTTCTTTGTCGGTAACGGCACCGGTCCGCTCACCTGTGATCCATTCTTTTTAACAGTTTCGATGATTTTTTTAGCAGATGCATCAACTAACTGATGATCATATGCTTTTAATGTGATTCTCATTACTTGACTTGCCATAAAAAAAGTCGCCTCCTTTTCGTACTTTCAAACTCAGTACGACAAGCGGTGACTGTACACTCTCCCGTGTGTGTCCTCTTATACCCACACGTTGTTACCATATTTCAATGGCTGTTATGAATTCGTACAGTGACTTGTCGCCAGTTTCCTAACTTGACATTCGCTCCACGGAAAACCTGCCATGCGGTATTGCCTTCCATCCCACAGGCAGCAACCTCACGCTTCAACGCTATCATGTCACAGCTTTTTTATTATATAAGATGATCCGTCAGATTTCAAGTATTTTTTTATAATATTTTTACAAATTATTGCACTTTTTCCAAAACATTGAATTCTAACGTTTTTTCTACATTTCTTTTGTGCATTATTGCCGAATCCAGATTTGTATCCGCTCACTCCATGCCGTCTTTCCGGCTTTTCTTTATTCTTCTTCGCCATCCTCTTTTTTATTGCTTACCGCAGTAAGAAGTTCCAATGTAATCGCAACTGCCGCAATCATAACAATGATTACCTTTGCATATAATGCCCATTCTGCCCCAAGATATCTTTCAGATAGTCCCATTCCAATCATCGCTAACAACACTGTAATTACTACTTTTATGATTCTGGCCATATTTCCTCCTTATACTTTCCATTTTATAATCATTCTCTTCCTTATATAATAAAGAAGATTCCCATACCATCCTTCAATGATTCCATCCATGCAGTTATTTACACATTTTCCTCATTTTCAGTTTCAGCATCGCTGCAGCCTTTCTTGCATCTAATGTATTTACGCTATTTTCACCAAGCACACATGTTTCTACCCCTGATGGATTCTTATTAATATCAACAATCGCATCCAGATTATCGCTCTCCACAACAAACTGTCCGGCTGTTCCGCAAAAATCCAGTCCCGCAACTGCAATCCCCCGTTTTGCAAGCTGGTCTACTGTATTCACATAATCTACATCGCTATTTCCCCAGCCGTCTGATGAAATAATCACACCATCTGCCCGCATCGCTTCTGCCCATACAGCTGCCCGTGTCCCCACAAGCATTTTATCTGCATTTCCATCCGGTGTTCCCACAAGCATAATTCCCATCAGATCCAATTCTTCATCTGCAGACACAATTTCAAGCAGCGGATCATGAAAGTGATGACGTGATGTTTCCTTTGTCGATGGTCCAATTCCCATAACTAATTCCTCCTACTGCATTGATCTAATAATTCCATCCCGGTATTCGTTCGGCGTCACAATGACCGGCATATTTCCCATATCAATAATCGAGCGGCCGCCTTCCACTCCAGACGGTTCCTTCGCAAATAAGTGTGTATCGTACATTGCTCCCTGACCTGCCACCTGTTTGATAATAAGTACCCGTTTTTTACCTGTCCGTACAATATCGTGATATTCATGGCGCTCTGTGCAGCGGCTTCCCTGAAACATCTTCATCTGATCGCGCAGCTGCTGCAAAAGCATATCACAAACACGGTGGGCAGCTGTCACTCCGGAACGTTCCTGCCCCTGTCCCGCTTCAAACGTTACATCGACAGAGATAATATAATCCGACACTTCCGGCGTCCCCGCCCGACCAAACTTTACCTGTTCTTTTAAGATTCCCTCAGAAGAGCCAAATTCTGCCGTCTGTATCCCGTTAACATCTACCCCTGTCAAAATTGCACACACTCCCGTTAATGTATGGGTAATTCCTTCTCCGATTTCTCCGAGTACCTTTGTTGAAATCGGTATCACATCCATAATCGTATTCGTAAATCGCTCATGATCATATGGCGGAATCAACTCAATCTTTACCGAATGAATCGCCGGCTCTTTTTCCACAATTTCATTTAACGAATACGGATCAATCTTCATCCATCCATCAACGCTGACTTCATTCTTTTCCCCCACAGTTACTTCTTCTATATGAAACGTCTTAATCACAAGACGCCGCAGATCTTTTGTTTCACTCATGTTCATCACCTTTATCAACTATTCTCATCTGCAAACTGCATACACAATTAGTATACACTCCATTTCTCACCTTGTCATTGCTTTTCTAAAAAAATTTATCCTTCGCCGCCGTCAGACACCACTTTACATTAGCGGTGCAAACGGCAGGAAAATACTCTCTAAGATCCGTTCTTTTCTGTCTCGCCCCCGGAACGCATCCCAAGTGTAAGAATCACACTCAGAAATATCATGATCATAAATCTTGTTATATCGCTGTACAAGCTGATTTTCATAAAAGACACCGCAGACTTCATCATCCACCATCAAACTTCGTATATCCATATTTACCGAGCCTACACAGCACAGTTCATCATCAATAATCATCGTCTTCGCATGGATATATCCTCTGTATTTATAAACTTTTGTTCCATATTCAAGCAATTGACCGCTATAATAATTTGTAACCGGATCCAAGAAGAAGCTTGCCTTAATCCCCGGAATCATTAACTCAATCTCCACCCCGGAAGCTGCTGCCGTCTTTAATGCATCCAGAATCGAAGCATCTGGGATAAAATATGGAGATTGAATTCGAATACGCTTCTTTGCACTTCGTATCATACTCAAATAGCACATCTTAACCGCTTCCTTATCTGTGTCTACACCACCCGCAATAAATTGACAATAAGATGATGTCATTTCATATGATTCCTGCTTCATCTCTTTCAGGTAGTGAATCGTATTTTCCCAGTCACAGCGCTTAATTGAACAGAGCCAGTCTTTTAAAAAATATGTATTCAAAATCGATGTGCATGCTCCCTCCAGGCGAATCTGTGTATCCCTCCACGGGTTTTTCACGCGATCCATATTTGCGTATTGTTTTCCGATATTCATTCCTCCAATATACGAAATTTTCTGATCGATCGAGACAATCTTTCTATGACTTCTATAATGGGTAAAATATGGTTTCACACGCACAACTTTTCCTCCGGCATCTTCAAGCGGCCGGAACATCTTCTTAGGCGTGGAAAGATTTGCAATAAAATCACACATTACCCATACTTCCACACCTTCACTTGCTTTTTTTGTCAAAACTTCCACAAGCTTCTCTCCAACCATATCATGATGGATTGTATAAAATTCAATAAAAATGCACGTTTTAGCCTGTTCCAGATCTTTAAAAAGCTGGGTATAATGCAATGTCATTAAGTTAAGGAAAAATAATTAGATTCTTATATTAGAAATAATATAGGAGTCTTTTTATTTTGTAAAAATAGTTGACAAACAAGATAGAATGTGCGGCCGC